>NZ_CP007453.1:600000-808774 GCF_000597865.1 Peptoclostridium acidaminophilum DSM 3953
TCCTTCAGCCCCTCGTTTCCAAGTCTTATGTCCTCCTCGCTGGGCTCACTGAAAATGAAGCATTCGCTTCCATACTGCTTCATCGAAAACCCCGGAAGGTACTTTTCTGCATTCAGCTCGCTGTATTTCATTCCTTTTACAAACTGGGCAAAATAGACTTTCTTGCCTGCGCACACGGCCCTGAGTGACAGTCCCAGAGCCGCCGTCGTCTTGCCTTTCCCGTTTCCTGTATAGACCTGCACATAGCCCTTCTCCACTTTGCATTCCTCCTTTTATAGAATTAAAGAAAAAGCTCCTGCAAGCAGGAGCAAATAGTTATTTTCTGTTTTTCTTGGCATTTCGCAGTGCCAGTATGCGCTGCATTTCGTTGAAAACTATCATGTAGCCTTCGTCGACGCCCATGCCAGGCTTTGCAAGTATCTGGACCGGCTGGGTGGCCATAGCGCAGTTTACGCAGACCTGCGCGCTTCTTTCGGTCTCATTGCAGGTACCACCCTGGTACGCCCCTATTCCTTTTTCCTTGCAGTAGAGGACCGCTTCTATTGTATTGTTGATGCCGCCAAGGTCAGGCGTCTTGATTTGAACCATGTGTCCAGCCTTATTGTCAGCAAAATATTTGATATCCTCGAGTGTGTTGCACCATTCGTCTGCTACAAGCTCCACATTGATGCCCCTGGAATCCAGCTCTTTTGTAAGACCTGCCAAGGCAATCATCTGTGTTTCACGGTCTGTATCGCAATCCATAGGACCTTCAATTCTCAGTTTGAAAGGTTTTGCCAGCTCTTCCAGCTCTGAGAGGTAGTCTGCCATAGCCTTGTAGTTGTTGTCCCCAAACGCAACTCCTATTGTGCCGTATACGTCTATATGGATAACCGGATTATAGTCTTCACTCAAACGGTTGCTCAGTATTCTATCGCGAAGCCATGCAACGTATTCGGCAAGCTTTTCGCCGTTCTTGCCAAGCTTGGTTTCAACGTTGTTTATCAAAGCATGAGGCAGAACCTGCGCTCCCTTGATGATCATCTTGTCGGCATTGGCATAGCGGTCGTCGCCTGATTGCGTGAATATCGGAACCGGTGTTTCCGACACTGTGCAGCCATACTCATCGGCAACAACCTCGCACATCAGCCTGCCTGTTGCCTTTGAAACCGCGTCAAGTATCGCCTGGGAAACGCCGTAGCGTATCGCAGTGTGCAGACGCTTGCCCTCTATCTGTATTGCTTCCATCATTTCACAAAGGTTGCGGAAGGAGTCGGCTTCCTTTCCTATAAGCTCCGGCCTTATATACCTGTCTATTAGAGGTATAAAGTCTTTTGCCAGGAAAAGCGGGTCACGTCCGCCGGCTCCGCTGTACTGTACTGCGGCGCAGTCGCCGTAGGCTATCTGGCCGTCTTCGAGAATTATCATTACAGATATGGATTCGCCCGCCTGCCTTACGGAAGTAAAGCCCTCCGTAACAGGCTTGCCTATATAGAAAACTCCGTCATGGCCAGCGCCCTTTTTAATGGCACGCTGGTCATCAAAGTAAAAGCCGGTACGTCCTTCGGAACAAACAACATCAACAATTTTCATAGCGCCTTCTCCTTTATATGTTAGTATCTAGGTCGTCCTACAAGGCGGCCCTTTCCGATTGCATAAACGTCATCGATTACCATCTGGAACGAAACATCGCGCTTTTCAGCCCTTGCACGTTCTTCAATCTTTTCCTTGTGGAAGTCCTTCAGCTCCTGGCCAAAAGGAAGGTTGCCCATGTTGAGTACGCGGACAGCGCCGTTGTGGTCACGGGCCGGCAGCATGAGGCCCGCGTTCGCGCGGCAAGGTGCAAAAGGCACGTCCAGCACGCCGGCTTCAACGCCGCGGCATACGCCAACTGCTATGTCGCCTTCGCCCAGCTCAAAACACTTGTCCACTATGCAGCGAGTCTCTTTCCTTATAATATCCTTTTCGACCTCCAGCTCGTTGTTCTGGAATTGCTGGTCAGACAGCATGTTTACAACCTGCTTTGTGCAGCGAAGGCCCGCAGCATTCGCTGCCATGGTAGGGATGCCCACTGCTTCATGAGGGGTCTTTACTATAACCTTGGTCGCCTTTGCCAGAGCTGCTATTGTGCTGCCCAGGGAGATTACGCCGAAGGCCTTTGCCTCATCGGCAGGGAATCCGCCCATCCACTGGTGAAGTACTGTCGTTACTATAACGTCATTATAGCCGTATTTCTGCAGATATTCGTCTGTAAGCTCTTCCAGAGTTCGTATCGCCGCGATATCCTGAATAAGGTTTCCGCACTGGCCATAGCCTACTGTTATGTTCTTCACGCCCTGCTCAGCTGCAAGCAGCGCTTCTATTATTGCCGCAGCATGTGATACAAACGGCGGAACCAGAGTGCCTGTAAGAGGTCCGTAGGGCTCCCTGTTTATCGAAATGCCCATTTCCTCGTACAAGCCGGTCAGACGGTCAACGTACTGCCAGTCGCGTATTGTTTTTTCCATAGGAACATTCTTGCAGTAAGGAAGGTTATAGGAAATGCCGCCGCCTTCATAGCTGGTGAAGCCGCCTGCGTATGTTATTTCTGTAAGCAGTCTGGCATCCGGCGTGCCGTGTCTTACCTGCACAGGTACGTCGAGGCTGTCTATGATCTTGCGGCAGCCTGCCACGCCATGGTTGACAGCCGGAAAGCCGTTGAGCATGGCTCTGTCAAGTCTTATGGATTCGTTTATGCCGTTTTCTGCTTCCGTATAGCGGTTCTGGCGTGTATAGCTGTCTATGGTTGTCGGCAGAAGGTCTGCCTCGCCTTCCTTCTCAAGATATTTCAAAAGCTTTATGTGTTCGTCTATATCTGGAACTCCTGCTCTAGGTTCGATCAGAGTCCTGTTTTCGTTTTTCGCTTTGATGAGCTTCTTTGCGAAGTCCTTGTGCTCAGGCAGTGACTTGTGATAGGCAATTGCTTCCTCAAGATTGACATCCTTGCCTGTCGGCCATTGCAGCAAGACTTCTTTTCGGAGTTGTTCAAACTCGGCTTCCGGGATTTTTTTATTCTTAATATCCATCTTTTTTCAGCTCCTTTTTCATTATACGTAACGCGATTTGCGGATGATGCTCCGACAACAAGCCCATTGCGGCAAGTATATAGCTTCTGTCTATCCATATCTGTGCGTCCTTTGGCTTGAGAGACATCGGGTTCATTTTGTCGTACATGGCATGAGCAGCTATTGCGGCTGTCCGCTTCGTGTTGATCAGACTGCCTCCTGTAGCTACGATCTGCTTGACACGGGTCAGGTCCTTGCCTGTCTGCACATAAGTCAGGCCCATCATGGTATATGCTTCCTCGATGCTCCCTGCATGCCTGGTGACCGCCGTCTCGATGGCGAGGGAGGCAAGTGCATAGTCGAGCATTTCGAGTTCATGGTCTCCGTTTGGCAAAGCTTCTGTATTGACAGCAAGATGGTCGATAAGCTCTTCTACTCTTTCAACGGACAGTCCGGACATCTGGCTGATGCGCCTTATGCCTGCAGCCTCCACGATTCCAGCGATGCTGTACCTCATACCGATGTCGCCTTCTACCGTCCTCTTGACGTAAGGCTCCGGCAAGCCTCTGTAAACTGTGTTCGTGGCTTCAGGCATTCCTTCCGCTATCGAATAGACGTCGGTTGTTGCACCGCCAACATCTACGCCGATTAGATCTCCTATTCCGCTCTCGCCTTCGCAGCCCTCGGCCAGAAGCTGCATAGCCTTCATGACTGCGGACGGTGTTGGCATAAGTATTCCCGAAACCAAGGACGCCGCCTTCGTAATGCCCTTTGCCTGTATTATCCTGTGGAGGAAAATCTCCTGTATCTGCTTCTGCGCCGGCTCTGCGTTCAGCACGCCGAATTTTGGCATTACATTCTCACAGACATATACCTCTCGCCCCTCCAGAATACGTTGGCACTCGCGGGCCGCCGACCTGTTGCCGGCTATGACTATCGGGAAATCATTCGGTATTGATGATAGCATTTTCGCATTATGGATAATGCATTCCGTGTTTCCGCCGTCGGTGCCGCCTACCAGAAGGAAAATGTCAGGATTTTCTGTCCGTATGTATTCTATGTCGTCTTCAGTAAGCTGAAAGCTGAAAACCTTAATGATCTTGGCTCCGGCGCCCAAGCTTGCCACCTTTGCCGCTTCGGCTGTAAGCTCTGGAACAAGACCGCTGGTTATCATCCTGAGGCCTCCGGCTGCAGAGGAGCACGCAAAGCGTTCCGCGAAATGCAGCTTGCCATTTTTTTCTTCCAAAAGCCTGATGGCATTGTCGAGTCCTATGTTGATATCGGTTTGAACAGTGGTGTATGCACACGCCGTTCCTAGCAGCTGCTCGCCTTCCAGATCCACTGCTGTAACCTTTGTATAGGTGCTGCCAAAATCTATCAGTAAAACGGGCTTCATTATTTCACCTCCCGTTAATCTTCCATGAGTAGGATTTCCTTTAGAGCTGCAATTCCTGTTTCAGGTCTCGTTCCTGGAGGGAAAACGGCATTGAAGCCCATCTCCATGAAGCGCTTTTCAACCTCTTCGAAAACCTGCTTACCGATAACAATGTTACCGCCAACAAGAAGCGGGATATCCTTCAGGCCTGCTTCATCGCATTTTTCACGCATTCCCCGGCAGTCCAGCTCCCCCTGACCGTACAGAGAGGAAACCACGATGGCGTCTGCGTTTGATTCGATTGCCGCTGCAATAAATTCTTCCTGAGAAACCATAACGCCAAGGTTTATCACTTCAAAACCGGCATCCGTAAATGCATGGTAGAGTATCTTATTGCCGACTGCATGTACATCTGCGCCTATGACGCCAAGGACTATAACCTTCTTTTTCATTGTTCTCACCTCATAGCGATTTCTAATTTACGGTAATTGTTATATATCAATTCGGTAAATTGGGTTATAACTATATAATATATATATTATATCTCAAATGTACAAAAGTCAAGACAATTCACTGCAAAAAAACAAAAATAGGAGTGCTCCGCAGCTGGCCTGCGAAGGCATTCCTATTTGCTTTGGTTTAAATTTCTCTTTTCCTGAAGTTCACTCATACGCTCTCCCAGGTAGATGTAAGAGCCCTGGTCTATCTGGTATGCACACTGTATCACCATGTGCTTGCCTGCAAATTTTTGTATGAGCTTGGCATCCTTATGGCTGCAGAATTTCTCATACCCCTCCGGCACAAGCAGCGCATCTATATCCTTTAAGTACGCGCCGCAATCCTTCTCACTATCCAGCAGCCACGGCTGGGAAACGTTAGTCTGTACAGCATATGAACTGCATACACCCTGCAACATCTCAGCAAACCTCTCGCTCTGGCATATGATTCCTACTTTATGGCCCTTTTCCAGCAGCGCCAGCTGCATGATGGTCCTTGGAACCAGGTCAAGCGCAACCTTGATGATTTTTTCTTTTTCCGCTATTATTTCCCCCAGATCTTTTGCATGGTTGGCAGAAGTCACTATAACGTCCATCTCTTCGCCTATCTTGTAGGGATATTTCAGAATGTCATCAAACAGGTACTGGTATGTCTCCACATTTTTGAACTTATGCATTGTTTCGTCAAGGTGATAAAGCATCTCAGGGTTGCATTCAACAAGCGCAAGACTAATCGCCTTGCTAAGACGGACTTTTTCGCGCAGCTTTAAATCTATGAATATTTTCGCCTCCATGGGAGAGATGTCCAGACTTTCCAGCCTGTTCAGCATTTCCTCTATGGCAGCCATGGCACGTTCTTTTTTGCTTTCGGTGGTCTCCGGACGGTAGCTGATATACGTGCCGCGCCCCTGGGTCATATCTATCGCGCCCATTTTTTTCAGCTCGTCGTACGCGCGCTTGACGGTGCCGTGGGCGATTTTGAGCTGGTTAGCCATCTCCCGAACGGTAGCAAGCTTTGTGCCCGCCGGAAGCCTGCCGCTTTTTATATCTGCATAAATTGCGTCAGCCAGCTGCCGATAAATCGGCACGTCGCTTTCAGGATTCACTCTATACAGATTCAAATAAATCAACTCCCCACAATTGTTATAATTCAATTATGGAGATTTGATTCATATTTGTCAAGCAGGCTTATCCGATGTCAGATACGCTGTATATGGTATCCAAAAGCGTTCCGTCGCGGTATATTACCTTTGCCACCGCACGCTCACCCTTTTCCAGCCTTTGGGGCACACCGGTTATTCGCTCTGCGATTCTCTTGAGTTCATGAATGTCGACTACAGGCAGGCCTGCCTGCCTGAGTCGCTCACCCAGCTCTTTATTCCTAGGGTTTACGGCAATGCCTTTTTGCGTGACTAGAACATCTATATCCTTTCCAGGCGTGGATATGCAGGTCACTCGATCTGTAACAATCGGCAGGCGCGCTCTCGAGAGCGGAGCAATTATCATTGACAGTTTGGCTCCTGCAGCCGTGTCGCTGTGGCCGCCCGACCCCCCCATTATGAATCCGTTTGAGTCGGTGTGGACATTCACGTTGAAATCCGTATCAATTTCAGTAGCTCCCAGTATGACAACATCGAGGCTGTCGACAACTGCGCTTTTAGCGCTAGGACTTGCGTAATGGGTTGCGGAGATTTCCTGATGCTTAGGGTTTGAACGGATGGATTCCACAGCCTCCAGATCAAAGCACTGCACATCGAGCAAAGACTGGAAACAGCCCGCCTTGAGCATATCGACCATGTATCCTGTAATGCCGCCAAGGCCAAAGCTTCCCTTGATATTCTCCCTGAGCATTATGTCCTTCAGGAATTTGGCCGCAGCCAGAGATGCGCCGCCGGCTCCTGTCTGGAATGAAAATCCATCCTTGAGGAGGCCTGAATGCCTTATTACCCTAGCCGCAGACGAAGCCATGATGAGGCCTATGGGATCGCGCGTTATTTTTGTAGTTCCTGATACTATGCCGTTAGGGTCTCCTATGGCATCCACAGCCACCACGTAGTCGACATATGTTTCCGGGATTGACCAGTCGGCAAGAGGGTAAGGCACTAGACTATCAGTGATTACTATAACCTTTTTCGCGTTCATAGCGTCAGGGAAAGCATAGCCCAGGCTGCCGCAGGCGGATTTGCCGTATTTGCCGGTGCAGTTGCCCATGGTATCCGAAACGGGAGCCGCAATAAAGGCAACGTCTATAGGCGTGACGCCCGATTCTACGGCGCTGGGCCTGCCGCCGTGGGTTCTGAATTCGACGAGCTCCTCCATGACGCCCTGGGAAATGAATCTTCCTATGGCTCCGGACATGTAATTCGTTTGAAGTTTCGTAACGACATGGTTTCTGGCATGGTCTATAAGCGGAAGGTGCGTATCGAACAGTGAGCTTGCGTTTACAGTCAGCCCTTTGATGTTCATGGCCGCAATCTCCTCCATGACCATGTTCAAAACATAGTCGCCGTTTCGGAGATGGTGATGAAACGAAATGGTCATACCTTCCTTCAATCCGGATAGTTCAATCGCTTCGCGAAGAGTTTTTACAATTTTATTACTCATTTCCGCCACCTGCCATCATTAAAAGTTCCTCCGCCATAGCTATCGTCTGCTGCGCGCGGGCCACAATTGGAGCATCTATCATTTTCCCGCGCAGCGAAATTGCGCCACGACCTTGCTCCTTTGCTATGCGAATGGCTTCCATCACCTCATAGGCATAATCTATGTCCTCCTGGGACGGGCTGAACACCTGGTTTATTGCGGTGACGTGCCTTGGGGAGATTGAGGCCTTTCCTGTGAAGCCGAGACTTTTAGCATATTCTGTGTCCGCGTATATGCCTTCATCATCGTTTACGTCGGTGAAGGGCGTGTCATAAGCATCGACGCCTGCCGCCCGGGCCGCGCAAACCAGCCGCTTCCTGGCGTAGTCTATTTCATTTCCCTCCCTGGTTCTCTTGCAGCGCAGGTCAGCAGTGAGGTCCTCGCCGCCCAGCTGCAGCGCGCAAACACGCCTGGACGCCATAGCTATTTGAAACGCATTTTCTACTCCCAGCGCAGTTTCTATAAGGGGCATAAGCTTTACACTGTTGCTTTCAATGCCCAGGCTGCTCTCGAGCTTTGTTATGTACGCATCGATAGCTTGCACATCAGCCGCACAGCTCATTTTTGGAGGCATTATCACATCCGGTTTAAGGGGCACGATTTCATCCAGGTCCGATTTCCAGTATTCGGAGTCCATGGAATTGATCCTGACGAGCACCTCGCTCTTTTCGAACTTCATCAGCCTTATTGCGTTGCGGACAAGAATGCGCGCAGCGTCCTTCTCCGAAGGCGCTACGGCATCCTCCAGATCGAGTATTACAGCGTCTGCGCCAAGTTCATCGCCGTTTATTATGATGTTTGGGGTGTTGCCAGGCAAAAAAAGCATTGAGCGTCTCATATCTGTTCGGCCTCCCCTCTTTTGATGGCGGCTTCGACGCGCGCCCTGATAACGCAGTCCAAGGCACCTCGGTCAACTATTTTGACCTTTGCGCTTTCAACCTCAAGCTGCTCGAACATTTCAAACACGACGCTTCGGATTGCATCCCCGAACTGCTTCATCACTACCGATTCTATCTGGATATCTATTCCGCAGTCACACGGCTCCAGCTCCACATATACGTCGCTGGATTCTATGGTTCCGGCATAGGCTCTTCTAACTATTTTTGTCATTATGACTCCTCCTCGCTAGACCATTGCATTAGTACTATATCAATTAACAAGAATTATATAATACAATTTGTATTTTTTCAATCTATTTTCGGTTTTTCATCTTTTCAAATCAAATGCTATGAAGTATACTTGTTACATACCGAAAACCGCCAATATCAAGGGATAAGAATTAAGATTAACCCTAGTTATGTGGATTTAAGGAGGCTTAAATATGGAAATTGAATACGGCCGCCCATTTTCTAAAGGGAAATTAAGCGCACTGAAGGATTTCCTGGAGAAATCCGGCTTGGATTATGAACCCGCTATAGAATTTACTGTAAATGTGATGCAAGACGGAGAAATTATTGCCACAGGTTCATTAGATAATAATATATTAAAGTGTATCGCCGTGTCAGAAGCCCATCAGGGAGAGGGGCTCACTGCCACCATTGTAACGGAGCTTCAAAAGGAAGCCTTTTTCCGAAATCTGCGCCATCTTTTTTTGTATACCAAGCCTAAGAATATAGCAATGTTTGAGTCGCTCTTCTTCTATCCCGTGGCGCAAACAGCCGACGCCCTGCTTATGGAAAACGAGCGCAATGGAATAAGGAATTATGTTGCAGCTCTCGATTGCCCTACAAAGGAAGGGGTAATAGGTGCGATTGTTGCTAACTGCAATCCATTCACTCTTGGCCACAGGTATCTGATTGAGACCGCAGCTAGAGAGTGCGACTGGCTCCATGTTTTCATCCTGTCCGAGGACAGGAGCGCGTTCTCGGCTAGGACAAGATTGGAGCTTGCAAAAGAGTCAACAAAGGATTTGCCTAATGTGACAATTCATCAGACCGGAGACTATCTGATCTCCTATGCGACATTCCCAAAATATTTCATCAAAGATATTACGAATGTAAGCGACATACAGTGCCAGCTGGATATCGAGATATTCCAGAAGCATTTTGCCCCTGCACTGAATATTACAAGGCGCTACATCGGAACAGAACCTCTCTCACCCGTTACAAACGCCTACAACCAGCAGCTCAAGCGGGAACTGCCGAAAAGCGGCATACAGGTCCTGGAGATTCCCAGAATTGAGATTTCAGGAATTCCCGTCAGCGCCAGCGCTGTGCGCGCCGCACTAGAGAGCGGAGATTTTGAAGGCTTGAAAAAGCTCGTTCCACCTGCCACCTACGAATACCTGCTGAATGCCTATAAGAAATAAGGAGGAAGCAATATGCCATTTTCATATAAAATGCAAAAAAGCCATGTCTTCAGCACATTTTATGCTCCCCGGGGAAGGAAGAGGATTTACGAGCTCGGCATGCAGATAGCCCAGCTGTATCTAAGCCCCTTCGATCAGATTATCGGCGTTGTCGGCGAGGCCGGTTCAGGAAAGAGCGCTCTTATAAAAGGCATGTTCCCCGGTTTGGAATTGACTAATGATGACGACGGCGTCAATGTCCGCCCGCTGCCTTTGTTGGAACAGGATGAAGAAACAGGCTTTTTTTCGCCCCATACCTACCATCTGGACATACGTTTTGAGATGGGCTTCACATCGGCGCCAGTGCTGGCTGCAGCCATTCTGAAGGCTGTGCACCGGGGAAAACGTGTCATCGTTGAGCACTTTGACCTGATCTTTCCTTTTTTAAGCCAGAATGCCAACCTTCTGATAGGTGTCGGAGAAGAAATCCTGCTGACCCGGCCTAACCTGTTTGGCCCGGAGCCGGGCGAAATATATGATATCGTCCATAACTCGCTACTTTACCGACTTATGGCCCATACAGCCGAGGACCTCACCGAGCTTTTCCTATCCACTGAGGATATGGAGCGTGCGGAGCATGACGATATCAACCACGGCTTCATTATTTCCTTCAAGGACAAGACTCCCGATGTCGACCTGGAGGATCTGGAGAGGAAAGTGAATGAGCTGATAGCGCAGAAGATTTCAATTTGCTATCTGGATGAAGGCCATGTAACCATCGGAGGAAAACCCCACGCCTGCACAGGCCCCAGGACCCACGTATCCAACACCGGGGAGATAATCGGCTTCCGACTTCTTAAAAACTTCATTTATGACAGCGCAAACAAACGCTATCTCATTGTCGGCTGCATTGGCGAAAATTCCGAGGAGAACCTTAAGAATGTGATGAAGCTGAACCCTACCAATATGAACAAGGTTGCGCCGCTGTATGAATTTTAATGCTGGAAGCATAACCCTGCAGCAGGTTCTGGACGCCCGGGACCACCGCCATGAAATACAGCAGCTGCTGCTTTCAGAATTTCGCCGTCCGGTTCTGAGCTTTACCATGAACATCGCCGGCGAGGTCAAAAATTCGCCTCTGATCAAGCTTGCTTTCGACCACGGCATACAATCTATAACCGACCTCCTTGGAACTCCGCATAAAATGGAGATTTTGCGAAAGCCAACAGGATGCGAAGCTTTCCTCGTCTACGGAAAGTCTGCTGAAAAAATCAAGCAAACCTGCATTAATATTGAGTCGAAAAGCCCGATCGGGCGTCTTTTCGATATGGACGTTATAGATGCCGATGGCCAGAAGCTTTCAAGACAGGAGCCCCGGACCTGCATAGTGTGCGGCGGACCTGTGGCTCCATGTTCACGCAGCAGGGCCCACGGTCTGGATGCAGTCAAGGCCCGGACTAATCAGCTTCTTCTGCAGTTTGCGGCAAAGCAATTTGAGGGCCTGGCAGCAGAGGCCTTGGTTGAGGAGGTCCGCTTCACGCCAAAGCCGGGACTTGTCGACCTTCGCAATCAGGGTTCGCATAAAGATATGGATTTCGCCATGTTTGAACGCAGCGCCGATTCCCTGCGCTCTTATTTTTCAGAAGCCTTTCTGCTGGGCGCTGAAGAAAAAGACTGCATGAAAAAACTGCAGAAGGCTGGAATTGCCGCAGAATCCCGCATGCTGGAGACAACCGGCGGAGTCAACACCCACAAGGGCGCCATTTACGCCTTCGGACTCATATTGGCGGCCCTGGGCAATTATCTCATGCGCGGCGATGACATTTTTCAACATGCAAGCCGCCTTGCCAGAGCGGCAGAAGTTTCTGACTCAAAAACACATGGCAGGGAGGTTTTTGAAAAATTCGGCATCCGAGGCGCCAGAGAAGAAGCTGAAGCCGGTTTTCCTTCTGCGAAAAAGGCATATCTGCTTTTGAAACATTCCGGCGGAGACATGCTGTCAACACTTTTGCAGCTTATCTCCGAGTGCCCTGACACTAATCTACTCTATCGCGGAGGCTTGGAGGGACTTGTATATGCCCAAAACTGGGCAAAATTTGTCTTGAACCGTCCGGCTTTTTCGCGGCCTTCGCTTACAAAACGCATGGATCAAGCTTTTATCCGCAAAAACTTGAGTCCGGGAGGCTGCGCCGATCTGCTGGCTTTGGCCCTGTTTCTGCGGAAAGTGGATAGCTTATGGAATGAAAATGACTGCATACAGTAGGGTCGTCGAGGTGCATGTTTTGTCAGAAAACAAGAAAAGAACTAGAGACTTCGTTTAAAAGTCCTAGTTCTTTTCTCTTTGGATTGCTATAATGCTTTTTCCGAAATTACCGCCCTTATAACTGCAGCTTCGTCTTTTGATTTGTTTGTAAGCCTCAGCATCACACTTTCCTCGTCAGGCGATTGCGTTATATGGAACAAGTCTTTTTCCTCGATGTTGAATCTATTTTTATCGATTTCAACCAAAAGGTCTCCGTTTAATGCATAGAAAACATTAGTAACCTTCTTCTCTTTACCGAGATTTATATCGACTTGTTCCCCTGCTTTAAGGGAGCATACCTCCAGGCTTCCGGAAAACCCCTGCGCAAGCATCAGATTGAAATCAGTTGCCTTTCCGCGGCTTACGGTTGCCCAGTCTCCCATAAAACAATCCTGCTGAAAAGTGTCTAGCACCTTGTTGTAATGGTTCTCATGCTCGAGCATTATCTGACCCTCGGTAACCATGATATGTCTTGTTATTCCAGGCAGGCTCGTGAATACGGATTCAGACGCCTCAACCTTTGCAGAGCTGAGCCTCCATTTGAAGGTTCTTTCACTGTAGCTGCTGCCGCTTGGATATATCAGGAGCTCCGTCGTTGTCCCTCCCGACCATTGGCTGGTTTGGTATTGTGACTTTTTTACTATTCCGATGCTTGTCTCCATTCAAACTACCTTCTTTTTTATAAAACTACCTTCGAGAGTATTTCTTCTTCCCTAAGCTTTACATTCTTTTCTAGCTCGTCAACCTCTTTGGCAACCTTTTCAACAAACTCACTGTCCTTAATGGAGCCCAGGTTTATTTTTACGTTATATAGAGCTGAAAGCACTGCAGTCCTGGCCATCATCGTAGCTACTGCCGCATCTGTAACAGCATTCTTATTTCCTTTTTCCACTGCCACCTGAGCCAGCGCCATGATTTTGTAGGCTTCTCTTGCCACGTCAAGAGGCACCAGAGCCGCCAGCTTGGTAGCATCCTGTATGGCTTTTTTTCTCTGCTCAATATTCTCATCTGTATCCTTTGGAAGCTTGAAGGCATTCATAACCTCGTTGAAAGCATCAGAATCCTTGTCTATATACTCCACAAAAAGACTCTTCATTCTCGCCGCCTCTTTGGCAACAGACTCGGCCTCTTCCTGGACGTCCTCATATCCTTTTTTGCCCAGCGTCAAATTGGCCACCATTTGCGTTAGGGCTGCAGAAAATGCCGCGCTTACCGCCGCAATGCTTCCGCCGCCAGGCACAGGCGAATTAGAAGCAGTCTCCTCCAAAAAATCTACTACCGTTAAATTTGCTAGCATACAAGACCCCCCTTTTCCTTATCGAATACCAATTCCCCGTTTTTAATAACCTTCTCAACAGTGCTTACTCCCACATGATAAGGTATGAACTTGTATGAGGGGAACTCCAGTATTATGATGTCAGCTTTCTTGCCTATATCTATGCTGCCGATTTCCTCGGCCCTGTTTACTGCCGCGGCTCCATTTATTGTAAGCGCCGTGATTGCTTCCTCTATGCTAAGATTCATCTGTATGCAGGCTAGGGCAAAAACAAGAGGTATAGACTCGGTAAAGCAGCTGCCCGGATTGAAATCCGTGGCAAGCCCGACCGCGCAGCCGCTGTCGATCATCTCTCTTCCTCTTGCATAGCTTTCCTTTAGACTGAAGGCCGTGCAAGGCAGAAGTGTTGCTACAACCGAGCTTTCGGCCATAGCTTTTATTCCTTCGTCAGAGGCCTGGAGCAGGTGGTCTGCCGAAACTGCTCCCAGCTCTACAGCCAATTCCGCGCCGCCAAGCTGGACGATTTCATCTGCGTGTATCTTGAGAGCAAGCCCAATTTCCTTGGCCTTAGAAAGCAATTTTCTTGACTGCTCAATCGAAAATACATTGTCCTCACAGAATACATCGCAGAATTCTGCCAGCTTTTTGTCCGCCACGTTAGGAAGCACACTTTCGATAATAAAATCGATGTACTCGTCTTCCCTGCCTTTATATTCTTGCGGTACAGCGTGGGCGCCCATGAACGTCCTGACCACGTCTACCGGATGAGCATCATTTAATTCCTTTGCGACTTCAAGCTGCTTTATCTCTGTTTCGAAATCCAGTCCGTATCCGCTTTTTCCTTCGACTGTAGTCACCCCGAAGGAGAGCATGGAGTTGAGCCTTTTAAGTCCCGCCTCCATGAGCTCCTGCTTCGAAGCCTCCCTGGTTGATTTAACGGAGCTTGCTATGCCTCCGCCCCTTTTCATGATGTCCATGTATTTGTCGCCGCGGAGTCTCCATGAAAATTCTTCCGCCCTGTAGCCTCCGAATACCAGATGGGTATGCGAGTCTACAAAGCCCGGCAGTACTGCTTTTCCTCCGGCGTCAATTACACTGTATTCTGCTTCCTTATACTTATTCAGTATCTCCTCTGTAGTCCCTACAGCTTTTATTACGCCGTCTTCTACTATTACCGCCCCGTCATTTATTACATGCAGGTCGCTCATTTCGCTTCCGTGTTTTGCCTTAAACCCGCTGCAGGTAACAAGCTCTGAAGCATTCTTTATCAAAATTTTATTTTTCATGGCGTTACTCCATTATTCTTGTTTCAAGAACCTGGTCCATAGAGAAATCCTCTATTCCCATGTAGTAAACAGCTGTATCAATCAACGCTTCCATAGGCACAAGTCCTATTATCTCGGTTCCCACTGCGCTAACTCCATATCTTTTGGCTTCAATCTTGACAAGCTCGTAAGCTCTATAAAGGGCAGTCTTTGTGTAGTCCGTCATATTCATAGATATTTGAACTATGCCTCTTTCCTTTAATTCCACTCCCATAGCCTTGCAGAATCTTAGACCGCCGCCTATGAATCTGACATTCTTGGCTATCTTGTTGGCAATTTCCAGGTTGTCTGTGCCAAGATTCACGTTGAAGGCCACAAGCGGCATTCTAACGCCAACCGCAGTAGCTCCAGCACTTGGGTGTACACTAGCAGGGCCGTAGTCCGGAGCCCACTCTGGCTGGCTCATCTTTTGAGCCATGCCTTCAAATTCGCCTTTTCTTACATTTGCAAGATTCTCTCTTTGCGGATTTTTTGCCGCCTTTTCATACATGAATATCGGAAGACTGTATTTTTCTGAGAGCTCCTTGGCAGTTTCATTTGCAAGCTCAATAGCTTCCTCTACGCTGACATTTTTTATCGGGATAAAAGGGACTACATCACAGGCGCCCATTCTTGGATGCTGTCCTTCATGCACTCTAAGGTCTATCAACTCAGTCGAAACCCCTATAGCCTCTATAACAGCTTTTTTTACGGCCTCCGGCTCGCCTACCACAGTCACCACAAGCCTGTTGTGATCCTCGTCCCTTTGATAGTCTAAAAGCTTAACTCCGTCTTTGCCTCTGAATGGGTTTACGATTTTTTCGATTTTATCAAGGTCCCTTCCCTCGCTAAAGTTAGGAACACACTCAATTATTTTTTTAACTTCACTCATTACTATTCCACCTTTCAATAATATTGTTTGCTGCAATTTTCTCTAGAACATTTTATCGATGACATCCTTAACAAGCTTTTCATCCGGTATAAACGGTAATGTGATGTGGTCTGTTTCCTCATTTATTTTATTGTATTCCATGCCGGTAGTTATGGAATTTTCATTCCTTGCCCATGCGCGTCTTGCTACGCCGCCCATAACATCCCAAAGCATAGATGATTTTATGATTTCGTCTATTCTGCTGCTTCCATCCAGAACAAGCCCGAAGCCTCCGTTGATTGATTTGCCTATGCCTACGCCGCCGCCATTGTGGAGAGCTATTAGACTCATGCCCCTGGCTGCATTTCCCGCATAGCATTGCACGGCCATTTCAGCCATTATATTGCTGCCGTCCTTTATGTTGGAGGTTTCTCTAAACGGCGAGTCTGTGCCGCTGACATCATGGTGGTCTCTACCTATCATTATAGGCCCGATTTCACCGTTTCTAACCATCTCATTGAATTTGAGAGCTATGTTCGTTCTGCCATAGGCATCCTGATACAGTATTCTGGCCTCTGTTCCAACAACCAGTTTATTTTTTTCCGCATCCTTGATCCACATATAGTTGTCCCTGTCCTGGGCTCTCCTGTTTGGATCGATGCAAGACATAGCCGCCTGGTCAGTCTTGATTAAGTCCTCATGGTCGCCGCTCAGGCAGACCCATCTGAACGGTCCATAGCCGTAGTCGAACAGCTCCGGTCCCATTATGTCCTCAACATAGGAAGGATATATGAATCCGTCTTTTTCATCCACGCCGTTTTTAGCTATTTCAGTCGCTCCGGCGTCAAATACTGCCTTCATGAAGGCGTTGCCGTAGTCGAAGAAATATGTTCCTTTTTCTACAAGGGCTCCTATAAGTTCAAAATGGCGCTTCAAGGTCTTGTCTACAAGCTTATTGAAGGTTTCTCTGTCTTCCTTCAAAAGCCTTGTCCTCTCGTCGAAGGATATTCCCTGCGGGCAATAGCCGCCGTCATATACGGCGTGGCAGGATGTCTGGTCTGAGAGCATCTCTATTTTCTTGTTGTTTTTGACTGCATACTCAAGCAGGTCCACAATGTTTCCGTGATAAGCTATGGATATTGCTTTCTTTTCAGCCATGTGCTTTTCAGCCACGTCAAATATTTCATCCAAATCGGAGGATATCAGGTCAACCCAGCCCTGGTTATGTCTTGTTTCAATCCTTGAGTAGTCGACCTCCGCTATAATTCCTACAGCGCCGGCTATTGTGGAAGCCTTTGGCTGAGCACCGCTCATTCCACCAAGTCCCGAGGATACGAACATGTGACCCTTTAAATCCTCGTCATTTCCAACGCCGAGTTTAAGTCTTCCCGCGTTGAGTATAGTATTATAAGTTCCATGGACAATGCCCTGAGGCCCAATATACATCCATCCTCCTGCTGTCATCTGGCCATAGTTGGCTACGCCCATCTGCATTGCGTAATGCCAGTCAGTTTGGTTGTCAAACTGGCCTATCATCAAAGCGTTTGTGATTATAACCCTCGGAGCCTCTGGTTTGGATTTGAATAACCCGAGGGGATGTCCCGATTCAATAACTAGAGTCTGATGGTCAGTCATGACCTCCAGATACTTCATAACAAGCCTGTACTGCATCCAGTTCTGGAACACCTGTCCTGTTTCTCCGTAGGTTACAAGCTCATAAGGGTAAAGCGCAACCTCAAAATCCAGATTGTTGTCTATCATGACCTGAAAAGCTTTTGCGTCAGTACAGTTGCCCTTGTACTCAGCTATAGGCTTGCCGTATATCCTTTTATTCGGCCTGAAGCGGTATCCGTAAATTCTTCCTCTGGTTTTAAGCTCCTCCATAAATTCAGGCGCCAGCTTTTCATGAAGCTCCTCTGGAATATACCTTAGGGCATTTTTAAGCGCTACCTCCGTCTGTGCCTTTGTAAGCGTAAACCCTCTGTCAGGAGCCCTTCTGATACCAGCCGCAAACTCCGGCATTTCCGGAAGCTCATTGTCAAGTTTAATAGTCATAGCCTCTGAAATGTTTTTATTTGTTAGCATTTTGTATTCCTCCTGTATCATTTTCTATTTAATACTGCTAATATGCTTTAATATTTCAACTCCACTTCTTTTTCCACAGCATTTAGAAGCTTTGAGCTGGTAATAAGCTCGGTGATTTTATTCAAATCGCCATACATGAGCTTATCCTCTTCAATGAAATCCACAACTTCCCTTACTATTTTGTAGGCAGCTGCGGTACCCTTACCCAGTTCAAAACCCTCTCTGAAATCGATTGCCTGGCAGGCTGCCATAAGCTCCGTAGTCAGTACTCTTTTTGTGTTTTCCAATATCTCTCTGCTCTTTCTGGCTGCAATTGTTCCCATACTTACGTGATCCTCCTGATTTGCAGAAGATGGTATGGAATCTACAGAAGCAGGATGTGCCAGCACCTTGTTTTCCGACACAAGAGAAGCTGCTGCATATTGAGTAATCATGAAGCCCGAATTGAGGCCTCCCTTTTTAACTAGGAATGCAGGCAGGTCATTGAGCTGATTGTTGATTAGCCTCTCTAATCTTCTCTCGGAAATGTTGGCAATCTCTGCTATTGCGATGCCTAAAAAGTCAAAGCTCAAAGCCATAGGCTGTCCGTGGAAGTTGCCTCCTGATATTATGTCCCCGTCTTCCAGAACAATCGGGTTATCAGTAACAGAATTTATTTCTATTAGTATTTTTTCCTCCACATATCTAAGGGCATCCTTGCTGGCACCGTGCACCTGCGGTATGCATCTTAACGAATAGGCATCCTGAACCCTCAGTTCCCCTTGCCTAGTGACAAATGTACTGCCTTCTACCAGCTTCAGAATGTTTTCTGCTGTTTCAATTTGACCCTTATGAGGCCTGATAATGTGCGTTCTTGGGTCAAAGGCATCCGTTATTCCTCTCAACGCTTCCAGGGTAAGCGCCGATACAATATCGCTTATCTTAATCAGTTCTATGCTGTCATATACCGCGAGAGCTCCTACTCCCGTCATTACCTGTGTTCCGTTTATTAAGGCCAGGCCTTCTTTTTCTACAAGCTCCAAGATTGGAATACCCGCAAGTTTCATGGCTTCAGCTCCAGACATTACTTTGCCCTCGAATTCAGCCATTCCCTCTCCTATAATAGGAAGCGCCATGTGTGCCAGTGGACACAAATCGCCGGATGCGCCTAGCGAGCCTTTTTCAGGTATGATTGGATGCACGCCTTTGTTTAGCATTTCAATGAGAGCCTCTAGAGTTTCCAATCTTATGCCTGAAAATCCCTTTGAAAGCGCATTTGCTCTAAGCAGCATTATTGCCCTTACCGCATCTGCGGGAAGATTGTTTCCAGCGCCGCAGGCATGTGAAAGGATCAGATTTCTTTGCAATTTTTTGCAGTCTTCGGCTGAAATGTTCACGCTTGAGAATATGCCAAAGCCTGTTGTAATTCCGTATACTATTTTGTTGTCCTTAACGATATCGTCAACTATTACTCTTGACGCCTTGACTCTTTTTATCGCTTCATCATCTAATTTAACCTTATAGTTTTGCCTGGCTACCTGTACGACTTGTTCTAATGTCAAATCTTGTCCGTTAATAACAATTGTGTTCATGTTCTTCGCCCCTCCAAATTCTATATTTTCATTACTCAAGAAATAAGTACCATATGATACTTATACTCCTAGGCAGTATGTCCTAAACTGTGTTTATCCGCTGCTGAATACCCTGGGCTTAAGCTATTTGGGATTCATCTGGCAGATGGTCTGTTTTTGTTGCTGTACAAAAAAAGGGCAAAACTCAAAAACTTTTGAGTTTTGCCCTCTAATGTCTAATAGCTATGGGTCAAATACAAAATTACATTTATATAATATGAAAATCATAAAAACTGCTATGATTTTGTTTAAACTATATCGGATTAATCCCAAATCCCATCACTTCATGCTCATACCCCTTGATTGGAGCTCCTATATTGCCGTACAAAGCAACTGCAATCCATTCACCGTCTGTATCGTCCCCCGGAAATCTCGGACCTCTTACAACACTGAATGTCAATCCAGCTGTACGCAATATGTCTCCCAAACCTACTTGCCCTCGGCATACACCCGAATAGGCTTCTAAAACAGTATGATAAAGTGAATGTTCCTCTCTGTAGAGGTCTTTTATAAGACCTTCTTTTTTTGCCGCGGTTTCTATTGCTGCGAATATTTTTGCAGAATCCATAGAACCCACTCGGCCTTTAAGCACTTTGCAACCATTCAGAATGGAAGTTTCTCTAATAACTTCTTCCTCACTTTCTGATGATATGCATAATAATAACGCCGTTTTACCAATGCTTAAAGTTTCAAACAAGTCATTACCTCCAAGAGTTGAGAATTAACTATTAACATTTAATTTAACATATTTTATTCTTATTGTCAATATATCGACTGGTGTCACTGATGTCAAGTTTATGCTGTTCCAGCTTGCTGCACAACTCTTCTATGAATTCCCTTCTGGCTATTGTTGCCAGCCACTCCTTAGGTATGTTGTCGCATCCGTAATAGAGTCCTGCGAGGCCTCCTGCTACTGCTCCCACTGTGTCAGTGTCTTCCCCAAGATTGACCGCCTTGAGAATGCAGTCCCTGTAGCTTCTGGTGTTAAGCAGGCACCATATTGCAGCCTCGAGCGTATACACCACGTAGCCGCTGCTTCTGATCTGACTTTCATCCAGCTGGGCAAAGCCATCCTCCTCTATCCGTTCATAATGCGATAGCTCCGAGTTGTATTCAGGAAGGCTCCTATAGTATTCCATCGCCTTGTCTATTCCCTGCCTCACTGCCTCTTCCAGGTCTGCTCCGCGCAGTATCAATGAGGCTATCGAGATGTATATCCCGCAGGCCATCTGGCTCCTCTTGTGCGCATGCGTCAACGAGGATACGCTATGGATTATATCGTAGGCCTCGCTTGTTTCGCTGAGCTTGTCCCCGTATATAGAGTCCAGATGGAAGAGTATCGGCAGTATTCTCATGAGCGAGCCGTTTCCGTTGTCGCGCTCCCCTTTGCCTCCGCATTCAAGCGGCGGCTTTCCTCTTAAAAAGCGCTCCATCGAGTCGCTGGTGGTCCCTCCAATGTCGAATGCTCTGCCAAACGGCGTGTAGTCCCCTTTGTCGTACCACTTTATGAATTTTTTCATTATGTCCTCATAGTCCAGCCCATTTGAGAGGCTGTCCATAAGGCAGAGCGTCAGGCTTGAATCGTCAGACCATGTACCTGCAGGCATGTTAAAGGTTCCATGGCCCATCATGCGGACTACTGGGTTTTTACTGAGTGTTTCTCTGTCGATGAATTGCACGGGAAGTCCAAGTGCATCTGCGACGCAAACTCCCATTATGCCGTCGATTATTTTTTTAGACATATTGTTGTTATCCCCCTCAAATCAAAGCATAGATATTTGCTCCTTGAGCGATCAAAATTTACTGATCCTCCACCATCTTACCGTCCTTTATTCCGCCCGTCACCTTAGTTGTCCAGCCTGAAGATTCAAAGCGCTCCCTTGCTTCCTCCTTCGTCATCTCTCCCGTGTCTGAAAGCAAAACAGGTTTGAAATCGGCGCCGATTTCAGCTTCCGCCACAGCAAAATCATAACGGTCCGTTCCAACTATGAGATATATGATTTTGTTGTAGTTCTTTGGATTTCCCATGCTGTCAAAATTATAGCCTGTTGAATGGAGTATCAGGAAGGTCCCGTCCGCCAGCCTCTGAAATTCATGATATGATGTGCGGGTTTTCCTGCCTTCCCTCTCTAGATATTGCTCGGATTTATAATATTGCTTTTGAGAATCGAAAACTCCATTTTCAACGCTGCGATCCCCTCTTTTGTCCCCAAGGGACCCATCCCTATCTAGTATGTTGTCGTAACCGAAATTAGAAATGCTTCCCTTCTTCTCTATAAATCCGTCATAATTTGACATGAACAGCTGGCCTTCATGACGGCCATCCTTATTGTCAATGTTAAGCAAATCGTAAAAAGCGCCTGTTATGAGATTAAGCTGTGGGGTGAACAGGTCAATGCTTGCCAAGCCTTCATAGCTATTGACGATATCCTCTGTCTGCTTCTGAGTCTCAGACAGCGCATCGGAAAGTTCCGTTATGGTGTCTATTTTGCCGACACTGCCTGTTTCCGATGAATCGCTTTGCTCAGTGGAGCCTTGGCTTGACGAGCCGCTTTCGGTGTCCTTTGAAGGTCCGCAGGCAACCAGCGACGCTACAAGAAGCAACGTAAGAAATATAACGAATGATTTTTTCATGATTTCCATCTCCTTTCTTTAATGCTTTATATGACTTTCTTTTCATTTTTTGAATACGTCCTTCCAGAAATTCTCGGTCCTGCTGGCTCCTTCTTTGAATTTGTCTACCGTTCTGTCTATTGTGGCTCTTTTGGATGCCACTGCAAAGGCTTTCACTATGGACACAGAGTTTTGCTGCACTATGCTTCTAAGAAGTGAGCAAGCTTCAATAGTTGCGGATCTTTTGAGCATTCTTTTGTCCACCTTTGTGACAGCGGCTGAATATCGCCTTGCCATCGCTCCCACTCGAAGAGTTAGAAATGCATTTGCCGAGCCCTGTATCACAGAATTGATCACGAGGTTTGCGAAAGCAGTGGCCCCCGGCACCATAGTACTCAGCGTCCCGCCTATCAAGGAGTTGATTACGGGTTCAAGCTGCTCGTCAAGAAGTGCAAGATCCTCTATCTCCCTGGCCATTAGCACGGTGGCAGCCACATTTGCGTAAAGATAATATATCTCCCTGGCATTCGGCCTTTGGTTGTATATGTGGCTTATCCTCCACACCGTTCTTGAAAGGCTTGCAAGTACAAAGAAACCATCGAGTACTCCGTTTTGCGACACCGCGGTAGTCAGAAAAACCTGAGATGAGGCCTCGTTCATTACTTTAACAGTTTCCTTGTCGAGTACTTCAAGAGCCCCTTCTACCTGCAACTTCAGCTCCTTGCTTTCGTCGAAAACGTAGCCAGCCTCCGATAAGTGCTTATTATCCGAAAGCCTTGTCTTGAGCTTCTGTAGATATTCACTGCACGCCGCTTCATCCGTTTCATCAGGCAACTCAAGAGGCTTCCTCAGCTTCATGAAGCCGACAACAGGCGCCAGAAATATCACTGCAAATACGGCCGACAGCGAAATAGTCACTATTCTTCCAAAGGTCGGATGCAGGGCCGTTGATGCGATTGAAATTTGAGTGATCTGATTGACGATTATCAAAAGCAAAAGAAGCAGCATCCCTGATAACAAAAATCCGACAGTTTTTTTCATTGTTTTTTCCATAGGTATCTATCCCACCCAGCTTAATTTTTTTGCAGCTGCGCCCGATATAGCGAATCCGTTGTTTTTCTAGAGCATCTCGGCTATTTGGTATATGAGTTTTTCGGTCTTCTTCCAGCCTATGCATGCGTCGGTTATTGATTTTCCTGGGACTATGAGACTGTCCTGTCTTCCGTCCTGGAGATAGCTTTCAATCATAAGACCCTTTATAAGCTTGCCTAATGTCTGTGAATTTTTTTTGCTCCACAGCACCTCCATTGCAATCCTCGGCTGCTCCTCGTACCTCTTCATCGAGTTGGCATGGTTAGTGTCGATAACTAGTGCTGGATTCAAAAGTCCCCTCTTGGCATAGTCCTCTGCCAGATGATGCAGGTCCTCGTAATGGTAGTTGGGTATGTTCTTGCCGTACTGGTTGACAGCTCCTCTTAGGATCGCGTGGGAGAGCGGATTTCCCGAGGTTTCAACCTCGTGCTGGTCGTATATGAATCTGTGCGGCATTTGAGTGGCCTGTATGGAGTTGAGCATTACGCTAATGTCTCCGCTTGTCGGGTTCTTCATTCCAACCGGTATATCAAGTCCGCTCGCTGTAATCCTGTGCTGCTGATTCTCCACCGAGCGCGCACCTACTGCTACGTAGCTTAGAAGGTCGCATACGTACGGATCATTGTTGGGGTAGAGCATCTCGTCTGCACCCGAAAGTCCTGTTTCACTCATTATTCTTATATGGAGCTTTCTTATGGCTTTTATGCCCTCGAGTACGTTAGGCTCCTCGCTGAGGTCTGGCTGGTGCATCATGCCCTTGTAGCCCTCTCCTGTCGTCCTGGGCTTGTTTGTGTATATCCTCGGCACTATTACAATCTTGTCAGCAACCTTCTCCTGTATCTCAGCAAGCTTTAGAACATATTCGCATACGGTGTCATCGACATCAGCAGAGCAGGGCCCTATTACAAGCAGAAACTTGTCGCTTTCTCCTGTGAATATCTTTTTTATCCTAGCGTCCCTTCCAGCCTTTATCTGCGCCAGCTTGCTCTCAAGCGGTATCATGGCCTTTATTTCGTCCGCGGTCGGTATTTTTGCAATGTATTTGAAGCTCATCTGAAGTCCTCCTGTTTTTCTGTTTTTTGTAAGTGTCGTTCTGTTCTTGAACGGTTAAAGCTTTCTCTGCTCGTGGAGCTTGCCAAGGAAGTAAGGCATCTGGACACGCCACCATGGCCAGTCATGGTTGACGTCATGTCCCCAGTAGTCTATCCATGCCGGTATGCCCTTAGCACTCAGTACAGCTTCCAGTGCCCTTGTGTCCCTGACTGAATCCTCCTCCCAGTCGCCTTGCCCCGTGCATATTATTATGTTTCCTCGCCCATAGGCCTCTAGATAGCGGTGGTCTGTCATGTTAAACAGATAGTCCACCGGCGAGTTGAGATAGACGTCTGTATCGCCCAGGCTTTCACCGACGAAATATCGTGCGTCGTATATGCCGCTCAGCGCTATGACTGTGTCGAACACGTCAGGATGGCGGAAATAGAAGTTGGCGCTGTGGTATGCGCCCATGCTGCAGCCCGTCGCAATCATTGGGCCTGAGTAAGCGGCATGCTCCCTTATGAAGGGCACAAGCTCCTCGATTATATACGAGTCATAGGCGTTATGCCTCCTTGCCCTGTCACCAGCCCAGGCCGCGTCGTTGAACCAGGTTTCATTGTCTATGCTGTCTGGCGTATAGACTCGAATAAGCCCCTTGTCAATAAAGGGCGCGCAGGCTTCAATCATGTCAAAGTCTTCATATTCGAAAAAACGCCCGCCTGAAGACGGAAATACTATCATTGGCTTTCCGGCGTGGCCGTAGCTTTTGAACTCCATCATGCGGTTCAGCTTGAAGCTGTAAAATTCGTGGTATTCAACATGCATCAGTGTGACTCCCCCTTTTTATATATGTTTATATGTGTTGTCAATACTAATCGCGTTGCATTATAAAGCGTGCCGCCTCCTTGAGAGGTTCCAGCTCCGGTGAGCGCAGTATAAATGCGTAGTCGCCTATGGCGGCGGCAAATATAGACGCTATGGATCCGTGGTGCACTGTAATGTTTCCGTATGCATTAAGTGACTCCTCGACTGAATGACTGTGAAGGATATTACTGCGCTCCTTGATACCGACATATGCGCAGTAGTAGGCTCTTTGAGTATTCATTTCGAGTTCCTTTCCTGCTACTAGTCTTGCATACTGCCTGTAGAGGTCTGAGTCGCTTGCAAAGTTGAACATGTCCATTGAAAGGCCTCCCGGAGGTCTCACATTGATCTCGAGCCCGACAAGCCTGCCGTCCTTTTGCCTGAAGAACTCTATGTGGAAAAACCTCTCCCTCAGCCCGAAGGCCTTGAGTGCGGAAAGCCCGTACGCCTTGAGGTCTTCTGGTATCTCCCTCTGGCTGTAATAGAACATGTCCAGGTCCTCGTTTACAGTCTCCATTACACCTTTGTCGAATACAAAGGACGACATGAACACCGGCTCGCCCTCCCGGTCTACCAGCCCGTCGAAGGTGTGGATTTCACCCTCTATGAACTCCTCCATGATGTATTCGGTGCTTGGCTTTGTTTCAAAGAAATGCGCAAGGTCCTCGTCGCTTCTCAGCTTGTAGGTGTTGGCGGCGCCTACACCGTTGTCCGGCTTTGCGCACACAGGGTAGCCTACCTCGGCTATGAGCGCCATGGCCGCTTCCATACTTTTTACTACCTTGCCCCTTGCCACAGGCACGCCTGCCTTCTTGAACGCCTCTTTCATCCTCGACTTGAACTTTATGTTTTCCATGTCGGCCGTCTTGAATCCAAAAACGTTGAAATCTGTCCTGAGCTTAGCGTCCTGCTCCAGCCAGTATTCGTTGTGCGACTCTATGCGGTCTATCTTGCCATGCCTGTGAGTGAAATATGCACAGGCCCTGAGCATCTGGTCGTAGTCCTCCATTTTGTCCACCCTGTAATATTCAGTCATCGCCCCTTTGAGCTCCGGGTCTATGCTGTCATAATGGTCTGACCCTATCCCAAGCACGTTTACGCCTTCGTCATGAAGGCGCATCGCGAAGTATTTGAAGTTGGACGGAAAGCTTGGTGAAACAAAAACGTAATTCATGAAAATCCCCCTCGATAGTATGAACATATTCCGCTTAATGCTGAATATGCTTCTTATCCTTATTTCTACCCATTTAGCTCATACTATAAATTTTTATATGTGGACACGCCGCCTGGATCTATCTCCCAAGGCCGTATATTATGTATGTCGCGATGGCCGCAGCCACAATGAGTGTCCAGTAAAGAAATGGCTTTTTAGATTTCGGCCTGTTTGGGGTGCGCATGCCTCCCGGCGAAGAATAGAAGTTTAAACTGCTGACCTTCCTGTTTCTATAATTTCGCTTACCCGAAAACAGGATATACACCTGTGCAACCACAAGCATGGCAATACAGGCAACGACCGTGTATATTACAGCAGGATACTGGCCTGAAAAGCCGCTTTCCGAAGTGTGCTTAATGTATATGCCAATGTACGCCCAGATTATCACAAGCCCGTAAGCTATGTCGCTGTTCCTTATTGCAGTTACGGCTCCAATGAGCATGCCGACTGCTATTATGATTATTGCCCAGGTCTGCTCCATCAGGCCAAAGCGGTTCCACTCAAGGCTTACAAGGAGCACCGTGGCGTTGGCTATTGTGGCCACGGTAATCCAGCCAAAGTACACGCTGAAGGGCAGCCTGACAAGGAACTTCTCACGAGTTGAAAGACTGGCGTTCCCTATGATGTGGTTGATAATCATAAGGCAGGCTAGCAGCGCTACCATGAGAAGCATCGAGAGCGGTATTAGATCATAATGCCATGAGAAAATCCATGCCGCATTTACCAGCGAAGAGACCGAGAACAGAATTCCAGTTTTACGCAAGAGTTCCCTGCTTTCTGCGCTTTCTCCGCCTCGAAACAGCCCGACATGATAGAGTGTATATCCCGCAAGCAGCAGGTATATGAGCCCCCAGATAGAGAATGTGAGGCCCGCCGGCGCGAAAAGATTCTGGTAAGAGTCCGATACCTCTCCGGTGTTGACTCCGTTGATTGGGAGTATGTTGGCCATGGCATTTACAGCTATCATAATAAGAAACGTGGCTGCCGTAGTGATTTTTATAACTGATGAGTTTCTATAGTGCATGAAATTCTCCTCCTCTGTGCAAAGCTGCATAATATATTGTTCATATATTACCCATTTGGCTGCATTTTATAATATATATTTGCACAAGCAAAAAGTCCCCGCCGTTTTAACGTGGCAGAGACTCTCTTTTTTTCTAGAGCATTTCAGCTATATCATATATAAGTTTTTCTGATTTTTTCCAGCCTATGCATGCGTCTGTTATTGATTTCCCCGGAACTGTCAGGTCGTCCTGTCTTCCGTCATGGAGATAGCTCTCTACCATGAGTCCTTTTATAAGCTTGTTGAGAGTAGGTGAATGCATTTTGCTCCATAGCACTTCCATTGCTATCCTCGGCTGCTCCTCATATCTCTTCATGGAGTTGGCGTGGCTCGTATCTATAACTAGCGCAGGGTTAAGCAGTGCTCTCTTGGCATAGTCCTCCGCCAAGTGATGAAGGTCTTCGTAGTGGTAGTTTGGAATGTTCTTGCCGTACTGATTGACAGCTCCTCTTAGTATTGCGTGTGCTAATGGATTACCGGAGGTCTCAACCTCATGCTGGTCGTATATGAATCTGTGAGGCATCTGGGTAGCCTGTATGGAATTGAGCATTACGCTTATGTCCCCGCTTGTCGGATTCTTCATACCAGCCGGGATATCGAATCCGCTCGCTGTAAGTCTGTGCTGCTGGTTTTCCACTGAGCGCGCTCCTACTGCTACGTAGCTTAGAAGGTCGCAAACGTACGGGTAGTTGTTTGGGTAAAGCATCTCGTCCGCACCCGGAAGGCCGGTTTCCCTTATAACTCTTATATGCAGATTTCTTATCGCCTTTATTCCCTCAATGACGTTCGGCTCCTCGTTGAGATTAGGCTGGTGCATCATTCCCTTGTAGCCCTCTCCAGTAGTCCTTGGCTTGTTTGTATATATCCTCGGCACTATTACAATCTTGTCCTTTACCTTTTCCTGAACCTCTGCAAGCCTTGACACGTACTCGCACACAGTATCGTCAAGATCCGCGGAGCATGGTCCTATTACTAGTAGGAACTTGTCACTTTCCCCTGTGAATATCTGCTTTATCTGAGTATCCCTTTTGGCCTTCAGCTGAGCAAGTTTGCTCTCAAGCGGTATCAATGCCTTTATCTCATCCGCAGTCGGTACTTTTGCAATATACTTGAAGCTCATTTATTAACCCCCATTTTGTCTGTTTTATTCATTATAATTCATTCAGAAAATTCTGTAAAATATATATTTTTATCCTAATGCCATTGCAGCTACGCCAGAAGACTCTCCAGGCCTCCCGAAGCTACAAACAGCAGGCTACCGGGCGCCAAGTCTATCATGCGGATCATATGCTCGTATTTAGTTGGCATGCCCACAATGCTAAGGTCTGCTCTCTCCTCCTCTATATGGCGGTAGAAGTCTCCCGTAAAAACCTTGATTTGTGTGTTTCCCGGAAGCCTGGCTTCCTCTATGAATTTGGCTAGCTCTTCTTCAGCTTTTTCAATATGGCTCTTGTGGCCTACAACCCTGCAAAGCCTCAGCTCCGCTCCGAGATTGCCGACCATTTTTATGGCGCTGAGCACAGCCAGGTCATTATTGGGGCTTCTGTCCCTTAGCCAGATGTTGATAATCCGCTCCGAGCCCAGATTGTACTTTGGATGCAGCCATAGGCACATTACAGAAATCTTTATCTGCCGCAGGGCCTCCAGCAGCTCCTTCATCCTGACTCTTTTTTCTGCATCTTCGCTTACTGTCAAGAGAACTGCATTAGGCGGAAGGAAGTTGTTTTCAAGGCACTGAAGTGCTTGGACAAGCATCGTCCTGAATTCGTTTGACCTTACAAGTATCTTCTGCACAAACAGCCCCTCTTCCCTCAGGGGTTCGAGTGCCTCGTCTATCTGCTGCCTGCGCTTTTCATCCATTTTTGCTTCCGGATATACGGTCATATAGTAAAGGCGGCCTGAGCTGTACAGCAGGTTCCTTATGAAGCGCGATATCCGCCTGAAATCCTCCGGAGACTCCACAGGAACTGCCACAGCAGGCTTCCATAGCCTAGGATGGTATGGCGTTCTCATTATCTTCTGCGCCGCCCACTCGGTTATTGCCACAAATATGCTGCCCCTCACGTCTCCCCACGGCGATGTAAGGTTCTTCCGCTTAAGGAGTGAGTATATCCCTGTAACTATTGCCAGCGTAACTCCGGTAAACATAGGGTTTATCAGAAGCATTACGAGCAGGCAGCCTATAGTTCCTATAATTGGCACGAATATGGACATAGCCATTGTAGGCCTAAAGCTTATTATTCCCGTCCCCTGCTCAATGAGCACAACAAGATTGATCATAAGGTAGGTTGTCATAAAGAACATTGTAAGCAGCTGAGCCAGGCTGTCAAGACTTCCCATAAGTATAACCCCGAGTGATATTACAGATGAAAAGACAATAGCGTTGATAGGCTCTCCCTTGCTGTTTTTCTTTGAGAATATTCTCGACAGCGGAATTATTCTGTTTTCAGCCAGGGCCGCAAGCGTTCGCGGCGCGCTCACCAGAGTCGAAAGCGCCGATGATAGAACAGCTCCCATTATTCCGGCAACAATGAGCACCTTGACACGGGCAAGCTTTAGTATTATCAGCGTGTCAGCCAGGAGCAGCTCCCCGGGCGCCTGGCGTGCGAACCAGACTGCTAGCAGCACATATGCAACGAGCCCTGTGATTACGGCTGCCAGAGTTCCCTGTATGATGCTCCTGCGCGGATCCTCCAAATCACCTGACATCGTCGCGCCTGTAAGTATGCCCGTAACAGCAGGGAAAAAAATGGCGAAGGTCGCCCAGAAGCTAGCGTCTTCCATAGTCCCAGTTAGCACCATGGGTCCCGGATTAAGACTTGGACCTGTAAGAAAGGAAACTATCGAAAGCGCCACGGCTCCAAGTATGAAATACTGCACCCTGAACGCCAGGCGTGCGCTGGCTATAGAAAGTGCTGTCAGAACAGCCCATGTCGCTATACCAACAATGTACATCGGGTGCTCAGGAAAAAAGGTGACCCACACCTCGCTAAAGCCCGCTATATAGAAGGCAACCGAGATGGCCTGTGAAAGATAAAGCGGTATACCGATTGCTCCGCCCATTTCCATTCCAAGTGAGCGTGTAATTATGGCGTATGCTCCTCCGGCTCCTATCTTTATATTCGTAAGCATGGAGGACATAGAAAGCGACGTCGAAAAGGTTATGACATGAGCCAGGGCTATAATCAGAAGGGTTCCCCAAAGGCCTACGTTCCCCACAATCCAACCGAGCCGCAGATACATGATAACGCCTAGAATCGTAAGCAGGGTGGGAACATAAACTCCTTCGAGCGTTTTTAGGCCTTTAGCTTGTGTTTTATTGTTAACAGTATTATTTTTCATATTCTACCCCCTCTTCTTCTATAACTCAATTGATTCCCCATTGTGGAATCACTGCATATTTGTTTTTTTACCCTAATTACAGCACTTCTAATATATTTCTCCAAGGGGTTCAAATTTTATGACAACTATGGTTATAATGAATATGGTTACATATAGAATAAATATGATTGCAGGGTGATGCTGATGAAAAAAAATTACAAAATACTCACATCCCATGACTCCAGAAAGCTGACTATACTTATGCAGAGTCTGGCGGTGGGCCTGGTGGCCGGGATTGTGGTTGTATTATACAGAATAGTTCTTACATATGCTGAGCAGTTTGCATTCTGGATGTATGGATTTTTAAGAGGGCATATGACATTTTTGCCTGTTGCAATAATAGGGCTCAGCATTGCAGGATACTTTGTACATTTTCTGGTTTCTAAAAACAAGATGATAAGCGGAAGCGGAATACCGCAACTAAAAGGATTATTGATGGGGTACTTCAAACAGAACTGGCTGCACACGCTATGCAGCAAATTTGCAGGTGGGGCAATGGCCATTGCAGTGGGGCTATCTTTAGGCCGGGAAGGTCCCTCCATTCAGCTGGGCGCATGCGTAGCTGAGGGAATAGGCAACAAAATAGGTAAAAGCCGTATGGAACGAAAAATATTAATGGCGAGCGGAGCAAGCGCCGGTTTGGCTGCAGCATTTAACGCGCCTCTAGCAGGTGTGATATTTGCACTGGAGGAGATTTTCAAATACTTTTCACCCTTGATACTGCTGTCAACCATGTCAGCGGCCGTTGTGGCAGATTTTATTTCCAAAAATGCTTTTGGCATTGGTCCTGTTTTCAATTTTGAAATAGCGGGCAGCGTGCCGCTATCAAACTATGGCACACTTATTCTTTTAGGAACTGTACTCGGATTTATGGGTGCTTTTTACAACTATGCACTCTTAAAAACACAAAAGCTTTATAAAAGCATCCATCATGTTAGCTCAAGAACAAAAATAATCATAACATTTCTCTTGGCAGGCGTTGTGGGAATAGTATTTCCTGTTGTCCTCGGAGGCGGCCACCATGTGATAGGAGAGCTCAATCTTGCAAAAGGGATAAGCTTCCTGACTCTTCTCTTTGTAGTTAAATTCGTGTTTTCCATGTTTAGTTTTGCCTCAGGTGCTCCAGGCGGCATATTCTTCCCATTACTTGTATTGGGCGGAACAATAGGAGCTATTTTCGCGGGAGTGGCCATCAATTTTTTCGGATACGATGAAGCTTTGTTTTTTAACTTTGTGATATTAGCCATGGCAGGATACTTCACTGCAATTGTCAGGGCTCCCATCACGGGTATTGTGCTTATAATGGAAATGACGGGTTCTTTTAATCACCTCCTATCGCTGTCGATAGTGGCTTTGACAGCCTATGTTGTGGCTGATTTGCTCAAAAGCCCTCCTATATATGAGGCTCTTCTTGAAAAGCAGCTTGTAGAGTACGATATCCAGGATGCAGATGAGGAGCACAGCAAAAAGATAATGGTTGAAATAGTTGTACAGCATGGATCACAGCTGGAAGACATGCTGGTCAAGGAAATTAACTGGCCTCGCAAATGCCTTCTTGTAAGCATCCGACGCGGCGAAATGGAAATACTGCCCAAGGGTGATACGGTACTCAAGACAGGAGATTACATTCTAGTATTAACTGATATCAATAGCGAGTGGAGAACAAGAGAAAAACTGGAAAAACTGAATTCTACCTCTTAATGAAAACAACAATATGCAGCTGTAAAAAATAAACACTTCCGAATTAATAATTTAGGCTTAGAGTCTGTCAATAATTATGTGTATGATTTCTCAAAAAAGATATATTGTTTTATTGGTTGCTTGCCTGGAAAGCTTTTAAATATGAGCTTTCCAGGCTTTTTATTACTTGGATTTAACATTTTGCCATTTCATAAAAACAGCTAGAATACAAACATTGAGTGGTTTTTTTACAAATAAGGCTTATGTTTTAATCATAGTAACTAGCAGAACCAATAAAGGCGACCTGAGCTGTACAGCAATTCGCCTTTACTCATAGAGTCCATAAACTCTTTTCACATCCTGAATGAATATAATCCCGTTTCCCGGTTCATCCATTTTGAGCTGTTCTCTAATTGATGAGACAATTTTTTCGGTCTTTTCCTTTTTTGACAGAATCAGCACAATTTCTTTCTCCGGCTCAATTTCCATGGCGAATATCTTGCTGGTTTCATGTATTCCCGAGCCTCTCGCATTGATTATGGTGCCTCCCTCAGAGCCCGCTTTTAAAGCCGCGTCAATAACCTGCTCTGCCTTTCCCTTGTCTACTATTACGGTGATTGATTCATACATTTTATTTACCACACCTCTTTCCCATTTTGTGTCCTCGCTCTCATACCCTCTGGCTCCTATTATGTTGCTGACAGCTGTGGTGAATACAATTCCGTGATTTGGCTTTTCGAACTCAAACTCCCTCTCGAGCGCTTCAATGGCGCATTCAGCAGTCTTTTTATTTGAAACGAGCAGCACGATTTCTTTTCTTATATCGTTTAGCTCGAGAAAATTTGAAATGGCGTCATCAGCTGTGCCCCTGCCAAGGAAGACTGTTCCTCCCCTGATGCCGCAGCGCTTGGCTTTATGCATGACTTTGCTTCCCTTTCCACAGTTGACTATAACGCAAACCAGCTCCAAGCTTTCAATTTCAGAGTTATTCAACATTATTATCGATTCCTCCTTTTTTAGATTTTATTTTGAAAATAAGACCCAGAATCTGTATGGCAATTAACGGCGTTAAAGCTACCATTGAAATCATGCCGAAGCCGTCTACAAGTACATTAGCCCCTTCCGTAGCTTCAGCAACGCCGTGAGCGAACGCCAAAATGAAGGTTGCTGTCATAGGACCGGAGGCTACGCCGCCCGAGTCGAATGCTATGCCAACGAACAGCTTTGGAACAAAATAAGTCATTGCTATAGCCACCAAATATCCGGGCAACAGGTAATGCCATAATTGGATTTCAGGTACGAGTATCCTCAGCATTGACAGTGCGACAGCAAAACCCACGCCTATTGAAAGAGAGAGCATGACTGCTTTTTTCTTTACATAACCGCTTGTAACGTCCTCTATCTGATTCATAAGCACGTGGACAGCCGGCTCGGCCAATATTGTCACAAGTCCCAGTAGGAATCCGATAGCGACGACATATGTCTTGTTGTCAAGTGACGCCACTGCATATCCTAAAACCCTTCCTACTTCCATGAACCCGGCATTTACTCCCGTTAAAAAAAGAATCAGCCCTACAAATGTGAATAATAACCCTGTAAGTATTTTTCGCAGAATTTTTTTTGACATCTTGAATGAAATTTTCTGGAGCAATAGAAAAATCAGAAGTATGGGAAGAAGTGCCAGCAGTATTTCTCCGGCTATTATGGGGATTTCGTTAATAAAAGGGCTTATGATCGATCCTGATAGAGCTTCATCATATTCAATGCTGCCAGTCAATTCCTCTGCTTTCCAAATAATGCTCATTATCATTACTGCTATGATTGCGCCAGTTGATGCTATGGCCACTAGTCCGAAACTGTCATCCTCTGAAGCTTCGCGGTCTTTTTTGAGCTCCGAAACCCCTGCCGCAAGCGCCAGAATGAACGGAACCGTCAGCGCTCCGGTAGTCGCCCCTGATGCGTCAAACGATATCGCAAGAAACTCTCTTGATGTAAATATTGAAAAAAAGAATATTATGGAATACAGCACGGTCAATAATATATTCAAGGGAATGTTGTATACTATCCTTGCCAGCCCCGAGGAAAGCATCACGGCAATCCCTATGGACACGGTAGCAACAATGCTCAGCTTGGTAATAACTCCCGAAGTTACTGATTCCACTTCCCCTGCGAGGATATACAAGTCAGGCTCAGCAATCGATATGAAAAAACCGAGTATTAACCCTACCGTTACTACTATCCATATCTTGTTTGTCCTGGCTACAGTCGAGCCCATGGAGTTGCCTATCGGAGTGATGCCTATATCCACTCCGAAAAGGAAAACTGAAAGCCCCGCAATGATCAATATGACCCCTATTGCGAATCTTGCAACCAGTGTTCCGGAAAGCGGAGTCAATGTAAAATTCAATATAAGCACAATAAATGTTATTGGCAATACAGCATACAGTACCTCTTTAAGTTTAGAGAGTAATATGGTCAAAAGGCCTCACTCCTTTCATTTTCAAATTGGTCTTTTCCGAACTGATATTATTCACGCCAAATAAGAGTAGGTATCATACTATCTGCTTATCTTTTTTAATTCTACCCATTCTTCATGTGTTTTACAGAATTTTATCCGGCACCGCATACTTCAATTGTTCAAAAAAACAAAAAACACCTACCCGTAAATTCAGAATAGGTGTCCCCCTTTTAATTTTTTTAAAGAGCAATGCGATATTTTTAGCCAAATATGGCTGAAATGAGTCCGGTTAGTTTTCCCTGCGAGAACAAAAACGCCATTAAAGTAATCAAAACCACTCCTGCGCCTATGAGCAGGTACCTGTTCAAATTCTTTTCTCTTGCCGTATTTCCTGCCTTGCAGGATGCTCTCAAATCAAGCAAACCGGCATCTATCGAATCAGGCGTCAGCTCGGCAGTCTCTTCATTCTCGAATAAGGCTTGGTCCAGCGCTGTCGCTTCTGATGCTGTGCAAGCAGACTCCTTCTGGACCTGCTTGCCTTGCAATATCTCATCTAGCTCCTCCTGTAGCAGCAGAGGCTTTACATCCTCGTTTGTACGCTCTCCTAAGCGTTTGACCTTGCGGAGCCTAAGGCTAAGCTCATTCGGATCTATTGGAACTGCTATATAATCATCAATCAGATTTTCAAGGTCTTCACCCAATGAGCCGAAATTCTCAGGCTGGACCATAGCCATGTTGTACAACTCCGGATTTGCTTCCTTGATATCCTTGAGAAATTCTGCAGCCTCATGGATATTGTTCTTATTAACATATAATATAGACATGTCAACGTCGCACTTTGCGGCAATGTCCAGGGCAAGAGCCCCCGGAACACAGCATACCACCGAACCCTCAATTTTGTTTTCCTTTAAAAACCCACCCATATCTTCAAATGAAAATATCTGGTTGTTTACCATAAGAATTCTCACTATATGCCACCATCCTATGCCTGATTTCAATACTTCAATACCTTGAATCTATATTTCCAGCGAATGCCATAAGAGCTGTTCTGGTTTCTCTATTAGAAAACATTTTTCATTTTACTATACCCACTTTCACTTCCAATTATATATTTAAAGCACGAAATTTTCATGGGCATAATTTCCTGTTTTCAGGAGCACAGCTATCTTCTTTTGCTGCCGCTATTTTTTTTCGTTAAGATTTGCATGAAAAAATGCACTGTGTTAGACTTTAGGCAAGAGTCAATTATATAGCAAGGGAGTGATTTTATGAGTATGCTAATCGATGAAATTCCGGGGCTTTACAAGGTATATCGTCTTGATCCTTTGAGAAGAACGCCTGGCGTTGTGTTCGACATTTTACCAATGGACATAGTTCCTCATATCGACGCAGTGGATCGTGTGCTTCATGAGAGCTCGGCGCAGTCTCCCGGTCCTGTTGGAGATACAGCCCGCCCATGGTATATGCATACGTATCAGGATGATAATCTGCTTGTGCTTCACGGGTCACGCTTTATCGAAGTATATACGCCAGAGCACGGCAGGATAGAAAATTTCACAGTAACACCGCATGCAGTGTATAAAAACGGCGAGTTGCTCTATGAAGGCGGCGCAATACTTGTGTGGCCAAGGTATGTTTTCCACCGCATCGTCAGCGGCAAGGAGGGTTCTGCCTCCATCAACCTTGCGGTGCACTACGAGGGCTTTGATATTGAAACGAATTTCAGCATATACGACTTGAATACGGAAACCGGAGAATACAAGGTCATACGCAAAGGCTCCGAGGATCAGCGCTGATATTTTCAAAGCCGTCAAATAGTATAATTGCATTTAAAAAGGGCCTTATGGCCCTTTTTTATTATGGCTTTATTATCTTGTACATATCCTTTTCAAGGATTATTTTGTACTCCACTTCCTTGGATTCCTGTGTTCCGTCAGTTGCCGCAAAATCGGCTTTAACCTTTGCAGCGTATTCCCCTTCGCCCTTTTCTGCAACTCCAAGGAGCTCATAGCCCTTAAGAGAGACAGGGCTATTTCCCATTTCAGCGACGAACTCGTCGTAATCAGCCGCTCTTTTGCCAAGCGGAGTCATAAGGTATATGCGGCTATAGTTCTTTTTCTTCTCGGCCTCGAGATATTCTCTAACTGCCATCTCCGGCGTCTTCAGCAGGCTGTCCTGGCCCGGCTTTCTCAACTCCATGTTTACTCTGTCGTGATAGAAGAAGGTCATGGGGTCGTAGTTGCATGCAGCGTTCCATATTATATATTCGTCAACCCCAAGCTCCGTGCCCGCCACTATCTGGTCTGATATGGCCTTTGGAGTGTAGCTTATGTAGCCCTTAACCCACGATGCTGTAAAGCCCTGTATCCACGGCCTTATTTTGCCCGGGTTCTTTTGCGCAGCGTTTCTTTCTATGGCCTCAATCAGCGAGAGCTGCAGAATCTCATACGGGTGCTGATCTGGCACTGCAAAGCCGTAAACTCCCGGGCCGTAATGACTTGGATATATCATAGGACATATATATTCGACCTGGTTTGCTATCTTCCTCCAGGTCTGCCCTATGTCCTCGGGTTTGTCGTCCCAGGAATGGGTAATAAAGCCAAACACATCAGCCGCCAAATGGACCTTGTAGGGCTCGAGCTCCTTGCTGGCATACTTTAGAAACTGCTCTATCCCCTCGTCCTTGTCCCTGTCGTTTCTGCCGGGAAATTCCGTTATAGGATTGTAATGGCTTGCTCCGTCGGGAAAGCGCACATAGTCGAACTGAATCTCGTCGAAGCCCCTCAGCGCCGCTTCCTGGGAAACGGCCACGACATATTTCCATACATACTCGTCAAACGGATTGACCCACACGTTGCCGGCCCTGTCCTTGTAGGCTCCGCCAGCCTTGAGCTGTATGGCGTGCTCGCTCTTTGCCTGCGCAAAATACGGATCCTTGAAGGCCACAACCCTTGCAATAGTGTATATGTCGTTTTTCTTCAGGTAATCCATGAGCTTTCCGTAATCCTTAAGTGCGGCTCCCTGGTTTGACTTGATTTGATTTACAAGCTCTATGTCACTGTTCCAGGTTACGCTCCCGTGGTCATTTTTCACGTCTATTACAAGCGCGTTGACCTCCGTGCTTTTGCATATCGCAAGAGCCTTTTCCAGCTTGTTGATTTCACCCAAACGGCTTGCGTCTGCAGGCTGGCCTGATTCGCCGCTTACAGCCTTTATGTAATTCGCATAATAGTCGATGTTTCCCTCGTCAAATCCAAAGCCCGCCACGTTTGCCGTAAGGTACAGCGCCTTGGCCTTTACTGTCTTCTCTTCTCTCTCCTGCTCAAGCGGCGGAAGCGGCACATAGAATTCGCCAAGCTGCGCTTTTCGCTGGGCCTCAAGTTCTTCTCTTTCCTTGATGAGTTTTTCCTGCTCTTTTTCAGGCATATCTTCAAATTTTTTCTCTTCGGAGCCTGCCATTGTCTTTGCGGCACCCTGAGGCGAGCAGCCCTGAGCCAGCAATCCCACAGAAAGGCATACAAGCAGAAGCATTGTCGTTATCAGCTTATTTTTTTTCATCGTATCATCCTTTTGAAGTTATTTTTGATTTGCTATTTTTAGATTTGCTATTTTAAATTGTATGTATATATTTCCCTTTCAACCGCAGAGTCTATTGATTCCCTTTTATCCTCGGGAATCGTAATTATTCCTGCGACGCCGTCGCTTATGAATTTCTCCTGCGGATTCCTGTCGAAATAGTCAAGGTAGTCGTAGAGACCAACGCTGTCAACTTTAGTTTCGCTTCCCCTTATCCTTGGAATGCTTGCAGGGTTGAATTCTGCATTGTATGGCGATTGCCCCGGATGCCATCCCACGTTGAGCACCGCTATGTTTTCATATGCGACTCCGTTGAAGCTTCCTAAAGACAAATAGCCGGTCAATGACTCATCCTTCGGCCTTCCCCCGAACGGAAGCGCCAGAGTGTTTATCTCATAGCCTTCTTTATCTATCAGCCCTAGCAGATACTGAGCCTGCGAACCTATCTGCTCCTGCATTTCTTCTGCAGCTGCGCTTTTCAGGTTCATATGGCCTAAGGTGTGGTTGCCTATGTCCATTCCGCTGTCTATTATGAATTTCAGCTTTTTGCTTTCCAGACCTCCCTGCCTGAAGGGCCTGTTGCCATCGACAAAGAATGTAGCCTCCAGAGGGAAATCCTTGTGCTTTTCGTGGAAATCAAGCAGCAGTCCCACGGCGCATTCCTTGCTTATTTCCCCGTTTTCCAGGTACTCGAAATTATTCTTGTTGCCATCGTCGAAGGTTATTACGACAGGGGTGAAGCCCTGCTCCGTTGTGATATTCCCCGTAACATAGTCGCTCAGGCTTATCGGCCTGTAGCCTTTTTCATAAAGGATTTCAAGGTCCCTGATGAAATTGGCTGGAGTCCTTGTCCATTCGCTCTCCTCACTGCCGATGTTGTGGTACATGAGCACCATGATTTTTCCAGCCTCGTTCGGTTTTAGCTCCAGGTCGATGCTCGCCTTTGGATCAGCTGCGGCCTTTTCGCCGGCAGACGAGACCTCCTGGTTGCCGCAGCCAGTCAATAATAAGCTGCTTATAATAAGAGTTAGTATTATACTTTTCATATGTAAACCTCGCTTGTGATGTCAGTCCTCGTGTATGAGGCTATTTTTAATAGTGTAACAATAGTTTATCATACTTGCATACAGGAATTCCAGCCAATAGCATCCAAACTGCCCTTTATAGCAAAAAAGGCCTAGATGTCTTAGCATCCAAGCCTTTTTAATAGATTCTTAATTCATAACTCTACAGCTTAAGGGTTTTCATTCATAAAGAGCATTCTCAAGTCGAACCAGTAGTCTATATTGTCACGCTCAGGATCAACACTGATATCTACATTATTGAACACAAGAAGCACTGTCACCTCTGGAGTTTCCAGCCTGTAGCTCATGTCCTCGAAAGTCGCCTTCCTTGATTCCGACTTGCCAGGCGGATATTTCTCAGTTATCCTGTCGATATAAGCGTTCAGGTTCTGCTCGATTATTACCCTCTCGCCCAGCCTTATATTTATTGTCGGTATTCGAGTTTGCGAATCAACCCTCCACTCTATGCGGTATGTGCCTTTTTCACCTTGTATTGTCACTGCGGCGGTCTCCTTTTCACCCTGCATGTTGACAGCCCAGCGGTACTCACTTATATCTATTGCCTCGGCCGGCAGCGACAGATGGGTTCCCAAATAGCCGCCTCCCGGCTCGTAATCCGGCTCAGGATATGTCTGCTCGAAGCCGAGCCTTTCTTTGAATACATCGCTTTGGCCTAGGCTCTTGTCAAACCATACAGGCAGCTTAGCATCCGGGGCGTATGCCAGGAACACTACAGCATCTGTAATTGCCTCTTTAACAGTCTTTTCCGGCTCGCTCTTTGCAGGAATCAGCTTGCCTCCCTCCAGCATGTTCTGGCTGACTAGAATATTTTCAAGGCGACTCACTTGTGATGCGACCGGGAGCGCATGGTAGCCTACCAGCGGCAGAACCGAGAAAACAGCCAGGGCGCAGGCTAACACAATAATGGGCTTATGGGCTTTTGCCTTTCTAAATATAAGCAGTATGGCTGCAGTTACGGCAATAATCCAAATCAGTATGAATGAATATTCGGCAGTTTTAAGACCTGACTTGCCAAGCTGCATCAGAAGTGATCTAGCCTCGAATGCTAGTATCACCAGCGCAGTGAAAGGATAAATCTTTCGATAAAATTTCGCGATTCCCGCTTCGCTGTGGGTTACCATTATATGAAGCCAGGTTCCTATAACAGCGTAGCTTGTCGCTATAGCAGAAAGCCGTATAAAGGGAACAACCTCTCCGGTCACAATTGTCTTGCCAGACCAGAGCAGCAGTACGACTGTCAGTGCCATCGCTATTGGAATCATTATATATTCAAAAAGAATTTCAATAAACCTCGGCTGCTTTTGAGCTACTTCACGCTTTTCGTCAACGGCTCCCTTGCGGAAATCCGGAAAATAACCTATGAAAATTGCGTAAGCCAGGAAGCCTGCGATTGTTGCGATATACATGTAAACCTTTCCGCTCATGTCTCTGTAAAGCAAGCCTTGCACCGCGCCTGCCACTCCTGCGCCGCCGGCCTCTATAACGCCGCCGTATATCATGGCGATGAAGAACGCCTTGTGAGTCATAAAAAAGGAGCGCGAAAAGTCCGACTGTTCCTTTGGATAGCCTGCCAGCACTATGAATGCCAGGAAGCTAACAAGCATTGCTGCGCTGACACGTGTTGCGGCCAGCACTGTGACTCTGGCGTAGCGGGATGCATCCACAGAAGGATCTGTCCCCCCAAAGAAATACAGCATAAGGAAAGTTGCGACCACCACAACAATCCCCATAAGGTTGGCTATCATAAATGACTTAGCATCGTTGTAACGGCTTTGAGCCGCTGTGATGGCCGTCAGGCTGAAAATAGCGCCCAGTGCAAAAGACAGATGCAAACAGTTGAACAGGAAGTTGTAGGCCTCCTGCTCCGGCCAGTCAAGCTGTATCCTTACCATAGTCACTATTGCGAATGCCAGGGCACTTGCAATGGCAGCAGGGAATGTCTTGACGGATTTGACCGCGCCTTCAAATATTTGTGATATTGATTTGGTAAAAGCACTCATAGTATGCACCTACCTTCCTAATATATTCCATGAAATTATATTTATATTTTCTAATATACCCAGTATTTGATAATATATATCTTGTATTATAATTACAGCAGCTGTCTCAATGCAAAAACATTAAAAAAACACCCATACTACGTCGGATGCCTCTGGCACTTCCTTGTTCAATATCTAAACCACTCATATTTTTCCCTTGCCGCATCAAGATATACTTCTGCGTCAACTTTATTCTCTGCATATAAATGATGCCAATCATCAGGCACTGGCATATCCTCATACAGCTTTGACCTCCTTGCTTCAAGCAAATGTCTCTCAATTCCCACGAAATCAGCGGCGCATATTACTCTGTTGCCTGATAATTCCGAGAGCTTCACAAGCCATTCCAAGCCTTCTTCACTGCGAAGCAAATGATGGTCAAGTATTAGTGTACTGACACCTCTTGCCAGTTTAAGTGCATTATTCCAGGCTTTTTCCGTTCTGCCCTTCATATAGTTTTCCAGGTAAATGGGCGGTCCGCTGGCTAAAACTATGTCCGGTTCACATTCTAATATATTGTTTACTGTAGAATCGGCCAACAATTGGATATCCGAAGCATGAATGAATACATTTTCACCATCTGTAATCTTAGTCATTGTAACATTGCCTTGATGTGTGTTCAGCTCGCCATGTGGTACAGGGTCAAAGAAATATAAAGAATCATCAATCCACCCTTTGGCTTCATAAATATCTTTCTTTAGGCCTAAAATAATACCCTCTTCCCTTTTTTTAATTTTATCATTTGATTCAGCACATTTACTGGCCCATATTTTGAAATTCGACTGAATTTCTTTAACTTGATTCACTGCAAGCTGGTATGGATTTGCATCGTATAGAGGTACGTGGTCACCATGGAAATGGCTTATGACAACATCCGTGGCATCTGTTAATTCTTCCAGTATTCTACTCCTTATTATACGCCCAACGCCGACTTGTACGGGATGAGGCATAAGTCCGTTTCTTAAGTATCCCAAAGCAAGCCCCGGATCTATAAATATTTTCCTGCTTCCAATCTCAACAATGCAGCTCAATCCTCTCACGCCTAATGATTCAGTTCCTATTATTTTTATTTTCATTCTGTATATCACACCTTCTCATACTATAAAAGGCCTGCCTGTTTTGCATTAAGTCAGCACTATTTCTTTGTAGCAACCTTTTCTTTGACAAATAGCAAAGGGAAAACAATATCACTTGTGCAGCATGGAATCCACACAGCAAGAAAAAGGAATACAAAAATGATGACAATCTCGTATGAGCCTAAATAATGCCCCTTAGCCATCATAACATGAAAAAGCGATGCCCATGTACTAAGCAAGACATGAGCCGCATGGGGGATTTTCGTAGTGGGCAAGTAATAGGCTATTGCAATTCCTATGAATGCCATAGGGTTAACTAGCCACCATTTTTGCACTGATAAATAATAAAAGAATACCCGCATATCACATTTGTGGCATGAGGGTATCTTCTTAGTCTCTTTTTTTAATGTCCTTGACATAGGGACCTATTTATAATGCGAATACCATGTTTTTTTAAGCAACTCTAATTTCATGAAACATTCAAATATTAATAAACATTAACAACAACTCTAAAAATTTCCATTTGTCTAGTAATCGTCTCCCGCGCGCTCTAATCTGTGGCACTGCACTTCTTTTCTTTTGAGCTCAGCTTGCAATTTATTTATCATTTCATCCTTTTCCTTCAAAAGAGCTTCGAGTTCTTTGATTCTTTCCTCAAGGCTTACATTTTTTTCAGTCATTTTAATACACCTCCATATAAAATAAACTAGTCAAACTCAATTTATTATACATTTATATAATACCACTATAAATATCATTTAAACTTAAATTTGCATATGCCATTTTAAGCTTTGGCTTATTCCGCTCAGTTAGTCAATAATTGTCACAAATTTTATACTTAAATGTTACAGTGTTGCTGCCTTATTTTCAATAGATCCATCTTCTCTTTATGTTTCTGGTGCTGATCATGAAAAATCCAAAGCTAAAGGCAAGCAACACAGAGAAACTAACCCAAGGCTGGAATATCCCCACATTATTAATCGATATCTTAAGAATGTCGGCTCCATAAGTCAATGGCAGAACATATGACAAAGGTCTAATCAACGCTGGCAAGTTACTTATTGGAATAAATAAACCACAAAGGAACATCATCGGAAATCGGAAAAAATTCGAAAATGTTTGTGCTTCAAATACTTCACTAACTGAAACTGCAATAAATAGACCCAGAAAAGTAGATGTCACAGCTATAAACACCACACCCAAAAATGTTGTTAGCCAGTTTATTCCTGACAGATTAACCATAAATGAAGCAAATAGAACAGGGATAAATGCATTGATTATTCCAAAAATGATAGCCCCGGTTGTTTTTGCAAGCATAAGCAAATTTAGGCTGATAGGAGCAAGCAAAAGTCGCTCGAAAGAACGGCTTTTTCTTTCAAAGGTGATCGTGACAGAAAGCATTGAGGTTGTTCCAAATAGGATGGACAGTGCCATAACGCCTGGAAGTATGCCTCTTATATCAACAGCACTTTCTGATCTTACAAAAAACATTAGCGTCCAGGATATAGGAAAAATTATTCCCCAGCTTATGTTCGGTGGCTTAAGATAATATGTTTTCATGTCCTGAGTCTGTCAATAATTATGTGTATGATTCCTTAAAAAAGATATATTGTTTTATTGGTTGGTTGCCTGGAAAGCTTTTAAATATGAGCCTTCCAGGCTTTTTATTACTTAAATTAAATATTTTTCCATTTGGTGAAAATAACTAGAGTGCCAACATTTAATGGTCTTTTTTTTTACAAATACGGGTTAATCCTGTCTTCAAAATATATGCTTAACTGGGCCAGAATCAGGTGCCAGTCTCGCAGTTTTGTACACCATTTCTGGGTGATATCAGCCGTTGCAAGGTACAGGCTCTTGAATAGAGAATCATCGCTTGGGAATATACTCTTGCTTTTGGTCACTTTTCTAAGCTGCCTGTTGTAGCTCTCCATGGAGTTTGTCGTGTAGATTATTTTTCTGATTTCATCAGGATACTTGAAATAAGCCGAAAGCTCATCCCAGTTGTTTCTCCATGATTTTAGGCTTATATAGTATTTTTCACCCCATTTTTCTTCGAGCTTTTCAAGCTCTATTAGGGCTGTTTGCTCGTTTATGGCCGAGTACACTTCCTTGAGCTCTTTTGCGAAGGCTTTTCTGTCCTTGTATGATACATAGCTTAGCGAGTTTCTTATCTGATGGACTATGCATCTTTGTATGTCCGTGTTTGGAAAAACCGCTCTTATCGCATCAGAGAAGCCGTTTAGCCCATCTATTGATGCTATAAGGATGTCTTTTACGCCCCTGTTTTTCAAGTCGTTTAGAACCTGCAGCCAGTACTTGGCTGTCTCGTTTTCCCCTATCCAAAGGCCAAGTACATCCTTTTTGCCCTCGATGTTGACTCCTATTACTGCGTATGCGGCCTTGCAGATAACCTTGCCATCCTGCCTGACTTTATAGTGTATCGCGTCCATAAATATAATCGGATAAATCGGCTCTAGCGGCCGATTTTGCCATTCTTGAGCAAGTGGAAGGATCTTATCTGTTATCTTTGATATTAGTGTGGGAGAAGCATCTATCCCGTATATCTTTTCTAGCTGAGCTGCTATGTCTCTTGTTGTCATGCCCTTTGCATACATTCCTATTACTTGGTCTTCTATTCCTGATACGCTTCTTTGATGATTTTTTACAACCACAGGCTCAAAATCACCGTCCCTATCTCTTGGCACCTCGATTTCAAACTCCCCAAGGTCTGATAGTATCTTCTTGCTTCTTTTGCCGTTTCGGCTATTAGTCGTTTCCTTGTTTTTATAGTCATATTTTGAATATCCAAGGTGCTCATCAAGTTCAGCCTCAAGCATCTCCTGGATTGTTTCTGAAAACATGTCCTTAAGAGCCTCATGGATGTCCTTTGCATCCTTGATTCCGTAATGCTTTATCATTTGTCTTATTTGATCTTTACTTAAAATCCCCATATAAAAAGTGCATACCTCCTTGAATGATAGTTTGATTATATCAATTCCAAGGAAGATACACACTTTATTTTACACACTCCATGTCCTTCATCAATATATTCCAAAAGGCAGTCAATTGATTCATTTTTTTTGCCCCTCCTTCTCTTTTTTCATTTTCGCGAGCTCAATTCCGGTGATTTTTACGAAAACATCCTCCAAGGTTGGTCGGATGATTCTCGCTTCATAAACCGGCTTGTGAAATTCCTCAAAGAAATTAATAAATGGTGCAAGGGCTACCTTTTCTTTTGGAATGATTCTGAGCTTTTGGTTATCAATCCTATTAATCTTGACCCCTGGGAAAGCCTGGATCATAGCTTTATAAAGGGAGGGATCATGATTTTCTAGCGTGAATTCGATGACATATTCTTTTTCATCCTTTTTCATGAGATTTCCTATACTATCAATTCTGACAACCTTTCCATAGACAATAAATCCAACTCTACTGCAAAGCCTCTCTGCTTCTTCAATATAATGCGTCGTCAAAAAAATTGTTGTTCCATTGCCGTTAAGATCTCTAACAAGCCTTCTAATTCGCCTTGCACTTTCAACATCAATTCCAGTCGTAGGCTCGTCAAGAAATAGAATTTTGGGCGCGTGGATGATTCCGGCGGCAATGGTAAGTTTTCTTTTCATACCTTTGGAATAAGCCTTAAAGGGGCGGTTACCCGTATCAGCAAGATCAAACTGTTCCAACAGTTTTCTTGCTCTTGCTTCGCGGTCTTTCTTTCCCATACCGTAAAGGGATGCGCAGAATACGAGGTTATCATAACCGCTTAAATCTTCATAAAGGTTGCTCTCATCTGGGACAACCCCAATCGCTTGCTGCACGCTTTTGATGTCCTTAATGCCATCGCAACCAGCAATATAAATCGAGCCCGATGTAGGTTTCGCAAGACCGGTTAGCATGTTGATGATCGTTGTTTTGCCTGCGCCATTTGGACCAAGAAAAGCAAAAATCTCACCTGATTCAACTGAAAAACTAACCTCTCTGACCGCCTGAAAGTTTCCGAATTGTTTACTTAAATTTCTAACTTCAATAATATTGGTGTTCAAAATCTCACTCTCCTTTACATTTGCAAAATAAATAATTTGATTCTATAATTAACCTTCCAAAATCAATCTTCTGAAATTTAGATAATAAAAAAACCTCAAATGTTTATAGTAAGCATATCGAACTATATTTCATCAGAGGTATTTTTGTATGTATTTTAAAGCAATGCTATAACTTATGATTTTAATTTTTCAATGGCTCTCTTTACTATTACCATGATTCATTTATACCCAAATTCCATTATAATAGCTCAGCAATTAGGACAGCGACGCTTCTTGGTTCCATTTCTATTTTAGAGTCCGTCCCGGGCAATTTCTCACTCGGCTCCATGAACTCTTCTCCGGCGGCTCCTGCTGTATTTACAGCAAGCCTCCACTCCATGCCCTTTGGCAGCCCGGGCAGCACAACGGTTTGGTTTTCCCAGTGTGAATTGACTGCGACATATATTATTTCGTCAGCCGAATCGTCCTGGTTCCTCCCCGCGAACATCACTCCAATGACTCTTGTCTCCTTGCCGCCGTCAAGATACCAGGGATTCACTCCATGCTTGCTGACATGAGGCAATCCGCAGTAGGCAGCACCGGTACATAGCCTGAGCACGGGATGCTTTTTGCGGAGCTTTATCATGTTCTTTACAAACTGGAACATTTCGCCATTTTCCTGCAGCAGGTTCCAGTTCAGCCATGAAATCTCGTTGTCCTGGCAGTAGGCATTGTTGTTTCCGCGTTGCGTTCTTTTGAATTCGTCTCCCACTAGCAGCATCGGCGTTCCTCGGCTGGAGAGGAGTACTGCCAAGGCGTTTTTCATCATTCTTTTGCGAAGCTCAAGCACCTCTTCATCTACGGTCTCGCCCTCAGCGCCGCAGTTCCAGCTGTTGTTGTAGTCCTCGCCGTCCGTGTTGTCCCAGCCATTTTCTTCGTTGTGCTTGCTGTTGTAGGAGTACAAGTCATTCAATGTGAAACCGTCGTGGCAGGTGATGAAATTAACGGATGCGCTCAATCCCCTGTGCTTTGGGTCGTATATGTCTAGCGAGCCTCCGATTCTCTCTGCCGCGGCAAAAGCCATGCCTGAATCCCCCTTTAAAAACCGTCTTATGTCATCCCTGTACCTTCCATTCCACTCCGACCAGCGGTTCCATGAAGGAAAGGTTCCCACCTGGTAGAGGCCGCCGGCATCCCAGGCTTCTGCGATGAGCTTGACATTTGCAAGAATAGGGTCAAAAGCCAGATTCTGAAGCAATGGCGGATTGCCCATTGGCGTGCCGTCCTCGTTTCTTCCGAGTATAGATGCCAAATCAAATCTGAAGCCGTCAACCCTGTACTCAATGACCCAGTATCTCAGGCAATCCAGAATCATCCTTTGCACAATCGGATGATTGCAGTTTAGAGTGTTTCCGCAGCCACTGAAATCATAGTATTTTCCGCCTGGGGCCAGCATATAGTATACGCTGTTGTCAAAGCCCTTTAGGGATATGAACGGCCCCTTCTCGCCGCCTTCGGCGGTATGGTTGAAAACAACATCCAGTATGACCTCTATACCATTTTCATGCAATTTCTTTATCAGTTTTTTAAGTTCGCAGCCTTCCCTGTTATACTCTAATTCCGCGCTGTAACTGGTGTTTGGAGCGAAAAAGCATATGGGATTGTAACCCCAGTAGTCGAGAAGCTTTTTCCCTCCCACAGTCCGCAGGTCTCTCATCTCATCAAATTCGAAGATGGGCATAAGTTCAACCGCGTTTACTCCCAGCTCCAGCAGATACGGTATTTTCTCGGCCAAACCTGCAAATGTTCCGGGATTTTTCACACCGGAAGAATCATGAATAGTAAACCCTCTGACATGAAGCTCATATATCACAAGGTTCTCCATTGGAATGTGGGGCTGCCTGCTGTCTGCCCAGTCGAAGTCGCTTGCTACCGCCCTGCCCCTGTACTGCATTCCGTAGTGTGGTTTCATGCCCCATCTTCTCTGGCCGGCGACAGCCCTCGCATACGGATCCAGGAGGTATTTCGAATTGTCAAATATCAAGCCTCTTTCCGGCTCGTACGGCCCATCCACTATATAGGCGTATTCGAAATCGTCTATGTCCAGTCCAAATACAATCATTGAATAAACGTCTCCCACCCTGTAATTGTCCGGAAACGGAATTATTGCATAAGGCTCAGCCGCCTCCCTCTTGAAAAGTGCCAGCTTGAATGAGGTTGCGTTACGCGAATGAACAGTAAAGCTCACCCCGCCAGGGATTACAACCGCCCCATTTTCATCGAAAAAACCCGGCCTGACTTTGAAGCCGTTTATCTCTTCAATCGGCTGCAGGGTTTTTGTATACAACTCTATTAAATTGTCGTAGTTTGCCCGATTTTCCATTTTCTCCATGTCCATATGCCCACTCCTTTCACAGCCAAAAACAAACCCTTATATTTCACGTTGAGTTTGCAAACACACGTTGGCATTTGTATTAATACCCGCAAAGCCTGCGTGTACCGACATTATGTTTTGATAAGTCTTTTTGATTTAATTAAGCGTGGGTATATATCCTAACATATACATTGATCTTGAATTCAAGCCATTCAGCGAAGGAGTGATGAAAATGTATGGAGTATTAACAGACGAAGAGATAATAGACAGACTTGATGAGCTTGACAGCATTGCGGATTTCGAATTAAAGAAAGATCTCCCAGAAGTGATACGGCTGCTGATTGACTATGAGAAAACATACGAGGATGATTGTCGCTTCTACAGGGGCAAGGCCGTGGAAAACATAATATGCAGTATCTTCTCCACACATACTAAGGAAGCCCAGGATTCGGCAAGGTATGCTTTATGCAGCAAATACAAGCTGCAGGAGGACAGCATATTTAATTCTGCTCTTGAAGAGAACATGAGATGCCAGGTTTTATACGACGGCGTTGTCAGATACTACAAAAGGCATGAGCTTCACGAACAAATGGACATTGGCGGCCTGGCCATGCTCAGCCGATATCTGTTCGAATATATTAAGGAGCAGACCTATGCTGCTTATGAGGACTATCTTGAGCTCGCAGGATAACCGTGGATACACTGCAAGCATTTCGTTTGGAATACAAAAGGTGCAGAGCAACAGCTCTATATGCTTAGATCTGTTGTTCTGCACCTTTGTTTTTATAGTTCAGGGTTTTCATTATTTATTTTCTTTGTAAGCTTTTACCATGTCGACAAAATACTCGTGTGTCCTTAGGTCGTCTGTAAGCTCGGGATGGAACGAGGTTACAAACATATTGCCCTGCCTTGCCGCAACAATGTTGCCGTCAACTACAGAAAGTATCTCTACGTCCTTGCCGGCTTCCTTTATATAAGGAGCCCTTATGAATACCATAGGGATTTCTCCCTCGATGCCTACCATCATATAGTTCACATTGAAGCTGCCAAGCTGTCTTCCATAGGCATTTCTCATAACCTCTATGTCCATTACAGGCATGTGAACCAAATCCTGCCCCGTTATCTTCTTTGCAAGAAGTATCATTCCGGCGCATGTTCCCCACACAGGCGTTCCGCCTTCTATCATAGCCTGCATCTTTTCCTTGATGCCAAGCTCGGTTATGAGCTTGCCTATCGCTGTGCTTTCGCCTCCTGGAAGTACTATGCCGTCAATACCTTCAAGGTCTGATGCCTTTCTTATTTCAACAACCTGGACGCCGAGCCTTTCCAGCGAGTTTTTGTGCTCGCGGAACGCTCCCTGCATGCATAGTATGCCTATTTTCAAGTCTTTGCGTTCTTTCATTTTTACCAACCCCTGCCGGCCATTCTGTCTTCTTCAGGCATCGTGCTTATGTTTATTCCAACCATTGGCTCTCCAAGATCTTCAGAAAGCTCTGCAAGCATCTTAGGATCGTTGTAGTTTGTAACAGCCTTGACTATAGCCTGGGCTCTTCTTGCAGGATCTCCCGACTTGAATATGCCCGAGCCTACGAAAACACCGTCGCATCCAAGCTGCATCATCATTGCAGCATCTGCAGGAGTAGCTATTCCGCCTGCTGCGAAGTTTACAACCGGAAGGCTCTTGTTTTCATGCACGTATACTACAAGATCATACGGAGCGCTTATTTCCTTAGCAAAGTTCATAAGCTCTTCCCTGCCCATTGATGCAACTGTGTTTATTGCAGAAGTCATGGCTCTCATGTGCTTAACAGCCTCGACAACGTCTCCTGTTCCCGGTTCGCCTTTAGTTCTTATCATTGAAGCGCCTTCACCTATTCTTCTTAGAGCCTCTCCAAGGTTCTTGGCTCCGCATACGAAAGGAACGCTGAAGTCCTTCTTGTTTATGTGAAGCTTGTCATCTGCCGGCGTCAGCACTTCGCTCTCGTCCACATAGTCTATTTCAAGAGCCTCAAGTATTTGAGCCTCCACAAAATGGCCTATTCTAACCTTTGCCATTACAGGTATTGAAACTGCCGCCTGTATCTCTTTTATAAGCTTTGGATCAGACATTCTTGCTATACCGCCGAATTTTCTTATGTCTGCAGGAACCCTCTCTAGAGCCATTACTGCGCATGCGCCTGCTGCCTCAGCTATTCCAGCCTGCTCCGCGTCTGTTACGTCCATTATTACTCCGCCCTTAAGCATCTGTGCAAGATTCTTGTTCAATTCATATCTGTTGTTCATTTTTAACTTCCCCCTATATAGTGTATTGATACAATTTTCATGTAAATGCTTTTCTTGTTCTCAATTATCCCACCGTCAGGGGTGTTTTGGCAATACAGTTTCATGAAATAAACAACAAACGCGCTTTGTAACCATACAATTTGCTTTCTTTTTCGCTTTACTGCATGAAAAGAGACACTCCCTGTTCAAAAGTGTCTCTGGCCTCATTTCTTTGCTCGCTTTATACTAAAGCTCCATTGTGATTCCGTTGATCCTGAGCCATTCCCTTCGTCTTTGGTAGTCTGGCATTATACGCCCTACAAGCGCCCAATAGTCGCTGGAATGGTTCATATGCACAAGATGGCACAGCTCGTGCACAACTATGTAGTCTATCACTTCAATCGGAGCCATTACGCACCTCCAGTTGAAGTTGAGATTCCCTATCGAGCTGCAGCTTCCCCATCTTTTCTTTTGCTCCTTAATCCTTATTACGTTAGGCTCTACTCCTATTAATTTGCTAAAGTGGCCAACTCGCCCTTTAATATTTTCTGCGGCTTTTTGTCTGTACCAGCTTTCCAGCACCGCTCTCAAATACTCCTTGTCGCTTGTACCTGTCTCGACGCGAAGCCCGCCTTGTGAGAGCTTGACAATCGGCTTTGCAACTCTCTTATCGCACACTACCTGCAACTGGCAATCCTCTCCAAGGTACATGAAAGTCTCCCCGTCTTTATACTCCCGTTTGCACCTTCTGGATTCCATCTCCCTTATTTCAGACAGCTTCCGGACTATCCATTTCGCCTTTGATTCTACAAGCTTAACCACCTCTGCTTCTTTGGCACCTTTGGGCGCAACAATGCTCACCGTTCCGGGAGGCTTGACCCTTATCTCAAATGACCTTCTTTTCCTGTATTCAACTGTAAATTCTATTATACTTTTTTCGTATTCTATCTTCATATCTCTATTATATAACTATGCGCCGCGAAGGGCCACTTTAAAAAAACAATATCAGAATCGCCAGTTTTGTTGTATAATCTGTTTTGTAAAAAAGTGCGGCCGCTCCTTCGCGGAGGGGCGCAAATCTAAGATATGGAAGTGTTTGCTTATGTATTTAGTTAAAAACAGGCGCCTTAAGTCATTTACACTCGTAGCCCTGCTCATTTTCAGCATGCTGTTTTCCGGATGCAGCGCCAATCAGGAGCAATATGTTGTATCAGAAGAAAGTCAGCAACAGGACGAATCCCCTATAGACACAGGCGATGCAGCAGCCGGGGATTCCAACCAGGCAGCGCAAGACTCAGCCCAAGTTGGTCAAAATAGCGCCTTAGCCTCTCAATCATACAAGGTGCTGCGCGTTGTCGACGGGGATACCATTGTTGTAAGCTTCGGAGGCAAGTCTGAAAAGGTCAGAATGATAGGAATAAATACACCAGAGAGCGTCCATGCCGACGAGTCAAAAAATACACCGGAGGGCAAAATAGCCTCCGAGTTCACCAAATCAAAGCTTGAAGGAAAAACCGTCCAGCTCGAATTCGACGCAGAGGAGCGCGACAAGTATGGAAGGCTGCTGGCTTATGTTTGGATAGACGGCGTCATGTTCAACAAGACTCTCCTGTCCGAAGGCTATGCCAAGATAGCCACATTCCCTCCAAACGTAAAGTATGTAGACGACTTCAAGGCTCTCGAAAGACAGGCGAGAGAGCTCAAAAAAGGCTTTTGGGGAGACAGCGCTGCTTCCTCTCCTCCGTCAAGCGTTTCGGGCGGCAGTTCCTCGGCCTCAAATGCTCCAACGCCACCGGCGCAGGCTGCATATGCCTTCATGGGCAATTCAAACTCGATGAAGTTCCATGACGCCGACTGCGAATGGGCTCAAAAGATAAGCCCTGCAAACAGGGTTACATTTTCCCACAGGCAGGATGCAATAAACTCAGGCTATGTGCCTTGCAAGGTGTGCAATCCCTAGTCGCCCAAAATCAGACAAAACCAAAACATAATAATTCTGCACAAAAACTATGTCTTCAAAATCGGGCATAGTTTTTTTATTAGGATTATTCCCCTCTGATTGAGGGTATTTTTACTGTAAATATTAAAATAGGGAGTGATTTTATGGCAACTATAGTCCATATAGACGTGGCTTCAGAAAATCCCGAGAGGGCGAAGAAATTCTATGAAGAGATATGAAAAATAAATTGCTTAATAAAGAAAAGATTCACCTTGGTTATGAACTCTTCATGGCAGTGCTCGCGCTGATTGCAGTTGTTATAGCATTCCTCGATGTCACAGGAAAAATCAACATGCACACAGGCTACAACGAATTTTACTATACGGAGCTTGTAATACTCATAATATTCGCACTAGACTATTTCACACGGCTTTTCAAGGCAGATAACAAGCGGCTTTTTGTGAGAAAAAACATACCCGATCTGATCTCGATAATACCCTTCAATGCTTTCTTAAGGGCTTTCAGGATTGTAAGGTTCGTAAGGGTGCTGCGCTTTATACGTGTTATAAAGCTTTTCCGCTTTTTCGCTCTAATAAAAAAGTTCAAGTTCAACATAAACAAGTTCATATATACAAACGGCCTGATATACGTCATCTACATCACTATCGCCATGATAATATTCGGAGCCATAGGCATATACCACTTCGAGTACGGACTTTCAGTCCACTCGTTCGAAGACGCGCTGTGGTGGAGCTTTGTAACCATATCAAGCGTAGGTTACGGGGATATAGCGCCAGTAACCACATACGGAAGACTTATCGCCTCGCTTCAGATGATAGTTGGGATGGGCTTTGCCGGTATGCTCACAGGTACGATAGCGACTTATTTCATAGGCAACAAGATAAAGCAGACAGTAAAAACAACTCGTGGAATTTTGAATCTCTCCGACATGAGCAGCGAAGAGCTGCAAATTGTTCTGGAATTTGTAGATGATATTAGAAAAAAGAGACAATAGTAATCATACAATAAATCATATAAGAATACGGGTGATAACATGAGTGTAATCGTCGGACTAGTAAACAGAAGAAACATATCATTGCTTGTGGCAATCAAAAAGCTTAATCCAAGCGGAGTATATCTTATACACTCCGGCAGCAAACGCGACATGTACGATCTTGCTGACATAAGCGAGTTCTTAAACAACACATATCCAAAGCTTATCATAAAAGACAGGCGTGTTGACTGTTACAGCTGCAGCGCAATCGTTGATACTCTCGAGCAAATAGCGCGAGTAGAAAAAGGCGATATCGTCTTGGACCTGTCAAACGGGCATCCTGTGGCCATAGCCTTCCTCAAGGAAGCTTCTCACAGGAAATACCCGGTGTTCATATTCTCCGAAAGGGACAACCGGGCTGTAATGATAGAAAACGGGTCGTGCAGCGAGCTGACTCTCAAGGAAGTGAGCTTCGAGGTTGAGGATTTCATTGAGAGCGGCGGAGGCATAGTCTATCACAAGTCTACCGCCATGTTCGACAGCGAAGAGATAGCCGGCATACTTTCCTGGCAGGTTCAAAATTATCCAAAGTGGCTCCGGATAAACAGAATAATCAAAGACAAGGCGTTGCTTAAGACATTTGGCGAGAACGAGCGCGAAACTCGTGTGCTATTAGACATGAAAAACCTCAACCCAAAGAATAAAAGTTTGCTCCTTGAATATATATACGCCCTTCACAGATTCAAGCTCATAAAAATGGACAAGCAGGGCAAATCAAGATATTTTCTGAACTTCAAGTCTCTTGATTTCAAGCACTATGTCATGACATACGGCTCATGGCTTGAAGCCCTGACTTATAGTGTTGTAAAGCACTTGAAAGTAATGGATGACATAGAAAGCGGAGTTACACTTCTTTGGGACAAATCCGACAATCCATTAAGCAATGAAATAGATGTCATGGCAGCTTTCAAAGGCCGCCTCGTGGCAATATCCTGCAAGGATTCGCAAAGATACGATGAGAATACGCTTCACGAGCTCGAGCTGCAAGCCTATAAACTGGGCGGTACATCTGCCATAAAGATACTCGTAGCAACTTCACTGCCTAACAAGAAGATGGTTGTGGAAAGGGCTAACCACATGAATATTCATCTTATTGTATTCGACGGGAATCTCAATATGTTCTACAAAAAATTCAAGCAGCTGTTTGCAAAGATGTAGACTGCTAAAGACTCATGTTCACAAGAAATAGTTGAGGCGGCTTCTGTTATACAGAAACCGCCTCTTTTTTCCATCACAAAAATCGAGCTCATCCATATTCCGCATCAAGCATTCTGTCTTATTACGACTTATGATTTTGGAGGATTGACTTGTCAGCTGGCTTGCATTATCATAAATATAAAACATATATGATTGGTATGTATTGGAGGCCTATTATGAAGATTTCATCTAAGGGAAGATACGGGCTTGCCGTTATGGTTTCCCTGGCGCAGGTTGCCAACAGCGGCGAATATGTTTCTATTATAAGCATAGCTGAAAGACTCGGAATTTCTAAAATATATCTCGAGCAGGTTTTTTCTCTCCTAAAAAGAGCCGAGCTTGTGAACTCCGTAAAGGGGGCCCAGGGAGGATACCAGCTTTCTAAAGCTCCCGACATGATAACAGCCGGCGACGTACTGCACGCCACCGAGCATAGCCTGTTCGAAAAGACAGACAGCTCCATTTCCAGCGGCCCAGTTGAAATAGAAAAGGCCATGGAGGCATCAGTCTGGAACAAGCTCGACAGCGCGATCGCCAAGGCGCTCGACAGCGTGACGCTTTCTGACCTGGTGGGCGAAGCAGAGAGGCACAAGGGCGACAATTACCTAATGTTCTACATATAGTGAGAGCTCTAAAAAAGTGCGCAACGCTGCTGCCATTTGTTTTGACAGCCTCGTTGCGCACTCTATTATTTTTGCCGACCTCGCTCTGCACCGCATTATTGCAATGCTATTTCAATCCTATCTCTTCGGCCACTTCCCTCATGCCAAGTATGGTATGGCTTATTGCATAGTCGATGTCCCATCCGAGCATCTCAAGTCCGCGCTCAATTACATCTCTTGAGACTCCTGCCGCAAAGCTTTGAGTCTTGTATTTCTTCTTTACGGACTTGAGCTCAAGGTCCATTACGCTCTTTGAAGGGCGCATTATTGCCGCAGCGTGTATCAGGCCGCAAAGCTCGTCTATTGCATAGAGCACCTTCTCCATTGTGTGCTCAGGCTCTATGTCAACGACGATGCCGTACCCGTGGCTTGCCGTGGCGTGTATGTATTCCTCGTCTATGTTCCTCTCCCTGAGTATCTCCTGGAGCTTTACGCAATGCTCTTCAGGATACATCTCGTAGTCAAGATCATGCAGCAGCCCAACCACGCCCCACTTGTCCACGTCTTCCTCTCCCAAGAGTCTTGCAAAATATCTCATTACGCCCTCAACAGTAAGCGCATGCTTTAAGAGATAATCAGTCTTGGTAAATTCATTCAGCAGCTCCCAGGCCTGCTGCCTGTTCGGTTTTATTGACATTGCGCATTCCCCCAGTTTGTTTTTTCCATTCTAAACATATAAGTCATATATGTTTAGTTCCTTAGGATGTATTATATTCACTACCTGCATGCTTGTCAATGCCAGAGCAGTCTAGCTTAATTTGCAAAAAAGTACTGCCTCTTATGACTCGATGATCATATAGAGACAGCCCTTTTAATAAGAAAATGCTATTATGCAATTTTTGTCGGTCTATTTCTGTCCGTCCGGCAATTCCACTGAAATAGCGCCGTTATCGCCTATTTTGTATTCCGTCCTAAATATCTCGCCTATGAACTCAACCGGAACATAGGTTGCAGAATCATAGAGCACCGGCGCGCTTTTAAGCTGCATCGGAGCCATTTTGGCAAAGAAATAGCTGTTCTTACCTATTGTAACAGTCGTCCACTGCGGCCCCCTTACAATCTCTATAGGCTTGTCGTTGCCGCTCCATTTAAGTTCATACCCCAGCTTCTCGGCCACCGCCCTTAGCGGTATCATTATAGTGCCATCTTCCTTTTTGATTGCCTTTGCAGAGAGCTCGTCGCCGCCCACGCTTATCGCTCCGGCTACTGTATAGGCTTCTGATGCATGCGAAGCCTCGCCGCCCTGCTCCGAAATGAGCATGGGCGTGTCAGCCTTGAGTATCATTGGCTTATTGGGGTCCAGCTTCGAGTAGTCCATGTTAGGATCATACATTGCGTGGGAAGCTGTAAGGCTCCCGAGTATCATGCAGGCTGCAAGCCCTGTCGTTATGCTTTTTTTGAAATTCATGTCAATTTCTCCTTTTTGAATATTTTTTGCCTTCATACATATAAGACTTGGGTATTTTGAAAAAGTTCCCCTGCCATCAAATTAAAACAGACCTGCCCACTTAGGCAATAAAAAAAGACCCTTGAGGTATGCACTTTAATGTGTTCCCAAAGGGTCTTTTATGATATATTCAGCTATTTATTTCCGGATAATTCTACCAGAACTTCAGCTTCGATATAAGACCGCTGAGCATGTCGAGCACTTGCTGGAGCATATTCCTGGTCTCCTCGCTCTCTTCTATAAGCGTCTGGAGCTTGTCGCCCATGTTCTTAAGCTGGTTTGATATGTCGTTTATGTCTATGTCGAGCTTGCTTATTCTTTGCATTACGTCGATTATCTGATTTATCTGGTCTTCGGAAAGAGTCACGCCGTAGTGGTCTGCGACTTTTTGTATTATAGTCCTTATGTCGTCAGGACTCGAGAGGTTGTTTTTTATAACCTCCTGCTTAATCTCGTTCATAAGCTTAACGGCATTGTCCTTGCCAAGTTCCTCTCCAAGCTCTCCAGTCGTTACCATCTCCCTGTTAGCCGCATCCTTGGCGTCAACGTCGAGCTTCTCTCCGGTGGCCTTCTCAAAACCCACCATTATGCCTGTAAGCGCAGCAGTTCCAGATACGCTGAAAGGAGCAGCCGCAACAACCTTCGCATCCTTGACTCCTGCCGTAGCAAGCGAGTTGGCTATCATGTCCTCTGTAACCCATGTAAGGTTCTTGACCATCACCTGAAGTCCGCTTCCCTCGCCCTGAGGCTCAACGTATGAACACGATATGGCCTTGCTTCCTATCATGGGTTCAGGCGCTATGCCGCTAAGATAGCTTCTCTCCTCGTCGTTAGTAACAGTTACAAACAGCGCGTCCTCCTCAGACACACCGAACACATCAAGCATCTTCTGCTTCTGCTGCTCTGAAAGGTCTGCTCCGATACTCACAGTCTTGAAGCTGTCCGCGCTTGCAAATATAGTCGTAAATGCAAGCATCAAAGCCGCAACCAATGCCACTTTTTTCATATTTTCATCTCCCTGTTTACTCTGCTTTTAAAAATTTAATTCAATATAGCTGTATGTTTTACAAATCTAATTATATTATTATTGCAAAATAAATCAATGCCTATAAATGGATCCACGGGCATCCAGCGCCGTCAAAACCTTGACGGGACTCGGTTTTGTCTGTTTTATTCGAAAGATTAAAAAATGATTAAATCAGCCTGACCTGCTTTATGATTTTCAGAATATTCTCTAGAATCATCTTAATTCTATTTACTTGAACATTTTTTTCCGTTAAAATATAAATAATTTCTCAAGCAGGCATGCACTATTGAAAATATAAACAACCGAGGCTGAATGCTTGTATTTCAAAGGGGTGAAATGCATGAACAATAAAATAAGGGTGGTAATCTCCATGCTCATCTGGGGCAGTATAGGGCTTCTTGTGAGGGGAATAAATCTTCCTTCCATGGGGATAGCGTTCCTTCGCGCTGTTACCGCCAGCGCATTCTTAGGTGTGCTTGGCATATGGATGCTCAACAAAGATTCAAAAGCGGCCATAAAAAGCAACATAAAACCACTTATGATTACTGGTCTTGCCATGGGCTTCAACTGGCTCTTTCTATTCCAGGCCTACAAATACACTACAATTTCAAACGCCACACTAAGCTACTATTTTGCTCCAGTTTTCATCGCAGTGCTTTCTCCGCTTGTGCTCGGTGAAAAATTTACAGCAAAGAAGATTTCAAGCGTATTTGCGGCAATGCTTGGACTTTACCTTATACTCTCGTCCCAATCTGCACAACCAGTCGAGACAGGCTTCAACCACATGCTCGGGATCGCCTACGGCCTTGCAGGAGCGGCTTTCTATGCAGTCATAATACTCACAAGCAAGCGCATGAAGGGTATCAGCGGCTTTGAGACGTCGCTCGTGCAGCTTGCAACTGCAGCCATTGTGATGCTGCCTGTTACACTCATAAATGTAGGCGCCGGGGCAATACTTGGCATGGACATGACTTCATGGCTGCTCATACTGACACTCGGCATACTCCACACCGGCATTGCCTACGCCAACTACTTCTCTGCCATTAGGGACATCGACGGGCAGAGCATAGCTGTACTAAGCTACATAGACCCCATATCAGCAGTGGTGCTTGCAAGCATGGTTTTCGGCGAGGTGATGACGCTCCAGCAGATTCTTGGAGGCCTTTTGATACTAGGCTCAACGCTTTTCAGCCAGCTTGACTCCTTCCCGCGCCTGAAGCTGGGGTTTTCGAAAAATAAAAACGCGGCATAGCGCTCTGCAGCATTCTCTGCTGCTAGCAATATGCAACTTTAAAAGGGATATACATTCTGAATCGCAGAATGTATATCCCTTTTTTATAAATCAAATATGAAATTAATTCAATTGCTTCGAATTAGTCTATCTTGAATTTTTCAACAGCCCTAAGCAGTTCCCCTGAAAGCTTCTCAAGATCGCTTGAATGGCTTGAAAGCTGCTGCATTGATGCTAGCTGTTCCTCTGTGGCAGCCGACACCTCCTCAGTAGCTGCAGAAGACTCTTCTGCGGCCGAGGCTATGTTGTTCACCACGACCACTATCCCGTCCTTGGCTGCTATCATTTCGCCGCTGTCCTTTTTTATCTTGTTTGCATTTTGCCCTAGCAGATCTATCGATTCCGATATCTCCTTGAAAATCGAGTTCGTCTGCTCAACAGCTTCCGACTGCTCTTCAACCACTGCATACGCCTTGTCCATTGCGCCAACAGCAAGCGCAGTCTTGCTCTGGATAACCTCTATTATCTCCTTTATCTTCTCTGCGGAATTTGAGGACTCCTCGGCAAGCTTTCTTACCTCCTCAGCAACTACGGCAAAGCCCTTGCCGTGTTCTCCGGCTCTTGCCGCCTCTATGTTGGCATTCAGGGCCAGCAGGTTTGTCTGTGAGGATATTGCTGTGATGGTTTCAACTATTATCCCTATGCCTTCGGCATTCTTGGCCACCTCTGTAACTATATCGTTTACCTCTTCTGTTGAATTCTTGCTTTCAGCGCTTTTTTGTTCAAGCTGACTTACTATTTCAAAACCCTTTTTTGTAAGCTCATTAGCCGATTCAGAAGCAGACTTTATGCTGTTGGACTCACTTGACACCTTGTCTATTATGATGGCTATCTCCTCGACGTTCTTTGAACCCCTTTGCGTGTCGGTAGCCTGTGATTCCGCTCCCCTTGAAATCTCCTCTATTGTCCTCGCGACAGAATCCGCCGCCTCAGCCGACTGATTCGATATATCTGAGAGAGTAGATGCCGATTCACTGACAGTCCGAGCTGACAGCCTGACGTTGTGCAAAAGTTCGCGCAGGTTCAACTGCAGCATACCCACCGCCTTGGCAAGCTCTCCGAATTCATCACCTCTGCTGATGTAAGAATCTTCAACCTTGTCTGTAAAATCGCCTTCAGCTATAGTCTTGATGTAGGAAACACCCTTGTTGAGGGGCACAGCTATCATTCTGGCTATGTAAAGAGCAATAATGATTGCGATTATGGTACCTATAGCTACACTTGCCATCGTCGATTTTTTCAGGATATCAGTATCCGCAAGAAGCTCAGCTTCCTCCATTGCAGCCGCAAGCTTCCAGCCGGTTCTTTCATTTGTCGCAAATGACATGAATTTGTCTTCCTCATTATACTTATATTCCAAAAATCCGGTGTTACCAGATTCTATTTTTTCCCAAAGTCCCAATTCTTCCAGCAGCGGTGTTCCTACTAGCTTTTCATTTTTGTGGACCATCGCGATTCCGTCTGCGTCTGAGAGAATTATGTATCCGTCCCTGCCTATATTTGTACTGCTTATTACGTCTGAAAGGACTGAAATGTCGATGTCTATTCCAAGTACCCCGACTATTTCACCCGTATCATTTTTAACAGCCTTTGCAAGAGTGACTATCTTCTTGCCCGTAGTAGCATCATCATACGGCGCTGTCCATACTGACCTCTCCGGATTAGCCATTGCGTCCTTATACCATCCTCTTTCCGTTGGATCGTAACCTTCAGGCAGATCCTGGAGGGGGAACATGTGTATCTGCTTGTTTGCCTCGCCAAAATATGTATTCATTATGTTGGGATTGCTCTCGAGTACACTGATTAGAGCCTCGTCCCCTGCTGCAGGATTGTAGCTTTGAATCGATGAATTAACCTCCAGACTGTTGATTTCAGCTTCGAATACGCCTAGAAACTGATCTACATACTTTTCAGTTTCACTTATAGTCTGCTGCGTGGTCATGGCAAGCTTGTCATTCAATAAGCTAAATGCAGCCTTGTAAGAAAATATACCGAAGACGCTAAGCTGGGCAACTATGGATATTAAAATAATTGCTATTAGCTTGTTTCTAATACTGCCCTTAATTAGCTTGGCCTTGCTGATGTCCTTAACCTTTTCCAAAATTGTTTCCTCCTATTTTTGAATTTTCTGAATTGGAATATACCTTACAATAATATCATAATTGTCGCGATTGTGGCTATTAATTGGCAGCGAATTAATTTCAAAAAGCAGTGCATCATCGCGAGCAGTATATGATATAATATTATTCGTGGAGGTGTGCTATGGAAAACAGCAAACTTTTTGAATTGATGGAAAAGATGTACGGCGAGATGCAGGCAATGAGTGCACGACTCGAGTCTGAAATACATGAAATCAAGGCAAATATGGCTACAAAACAGGATATAGCCAGGCTTGAAGATAAGATGGATGACAACGACAAGGCTCTCTACGATGGCTATACGCAAACCTACGAGGGCATCTGCGAAGTAAGAGAAAATCTCGAAATACTCACAGACAGAGTTGAAAACCAGGAGATAAAGCTGCAGATACTAAAGGCAGTGAAATAACAAAGCCCCAAGGCGCATTGACTAAGCCTCAGGGCTTTTCTTTTTAATGGAGGGTGACTTTCAATGAAAAAATCATCGATCTTGAAGCTTTCCGCTGCTTTGATTGCAATTGCAGTCGTTTTTGCAGCGTTTCATGACATAGGCAACTACGAAAGTTCTAAAAGCTTCGTTTTGACAGCGCAAACGCCTAAAAAAGCAGGCGCAAGCAGAGGCTCAAGCAAAAGTCCCATGCCGCTTGAAAAAACAGCCACTGCAGTCAACCTGCAGCCGACCAGGCAGCAGGCAACAGCTGTTGAGGATTATACTACTTCCTCTGAAATTAAGCCTGCCGATACTGCCGCTTCTGAAACAGCTTCTTTTGAAGGCTCCACGCCTATAGACGCTTCAAGCGAGCCAGCAAGCAGGCCTGAAGAAGAATCAGCTAAACACTCACTAAACAATGCAGAAGACACCCTCACTGGCGGAGGGGTTTCTGCCCCAGCAGATAGCGAAAAAGAAAACAACGCTCAGCACACAGCTCTGCCCAGCGAGATAATGGACGTCGAATACAAACGGATTGGAGGCAAGAGCCTCCTGCTCGACATATACAGGCCGGAGAACGATTTTTTGCGACAGAGTCCTGCCCTAGTATACATACACGGCGGCGGCTGGATTTATGGAAGCAAGAACGGCTCTGAAGTCAAGGCTCTCAAGCCGTACTTCGACTCCCTCAGAAAACGAGGCTTTACAGTTGTAGCTATAAACTACAGTCTGGCCACAAGCGGCGGCACTTTTCCTGCGCCCGCGCAGGATTGTAAGGACGCGCTGCGCTGGCTGAGCCACAACTCAGATAAATACGGCATCGACAGGAACAACATAGGCCTTTGGGGTTCATCTTCGGGAGCTCACCTTGCAATGTTGTGCGCATATGAGCCCGAGAGCGGGCCGGCCGGTGACCAGGCGTTTTATACAGAAGTTCCGCCAGTGCGTTATGTAGTAGATTTCTTCGGCCCTGTCACTTTTTCAGGAGACGAAATTCCTTCGAGCCACTTCGTCAAAAAACTCATGGGAAGCTATTACTCGGACAAGTCCATGCTTGAAAAGGCAAGCCCTATAACATATGTGAACAAGTATTCACCGCCCACGCTCATAGTCCACGGCGAAGCGGATAGCCTTGTGCCCCTTGCTCAGTCGGAGCTTCTCTACTCGGCCTTTAGGGAAAACGAGGTTCCATCTGAGCTTATTGTAGTGCCCGGCGCGGAGCATACGCTTATAAATGCCTCAAATGAAGATCTTACTTCTCTGTTTGGAGAGGTCATAGGCTTTATCGAATCCAATTCGCTTAAATAGTGTTTGGCTTGCTAAAAACCACTCCATGTCATATACTTATTTTAAATCAAATATTCGTTAAATTTTTGCCGTATAAACAAGGAGGAATCCCATGTTAATTTGGAAAGACAGCTACAGTGTAGGAGTTGAAGCAATAGACAAGCAGCATAAGGTTCTGTTCGAAATCGGAAATGACATTGCCAGTGCAATGAAATCAGACAAGGATGACAAATATGACGACATAATGTATATGCTCGAAGAGCTTATTGACTACACAGAATATCACTTCAGCTTCGAGGAGGAGATGCTTGAAAAAAACGGATTGCCACTGTCGGACAAGCACCTCGAGCAGCACAGATTTTTCATCGACAAGCTAACTGAGAAAAAGTCCGATGAAATCGACGAATCCCAGGGCGAAACTCTAAACGAACTCTTCGGCTTCGTGACTGACTGGATTGTAACTCACATATTATCTACTGACAAGGAATACCAGGCTCCTTTGAATGGAAAAGGCGTATTCTAACTCAAAATACAAAAGACCCCTCATCTGAGGGGTCTTTTGTATTTGAACTGTCTATCTCAAAAGACTTTTTGTGTATATTCCAAGTATGTCCTCTTCCTTGACAGGACAAGGATGGTTCTTTAGCTTGGCGACGTTTCTTATCATATCTGACGAATACTTTGCTATCTCGTCGGCGCTCACGCTTTTTTCAAGTCCGAGCAGCTTGTCCAGGAACTCTCCAAGCTCCGATAGCGAACTCATCTCCAGCAGTTTCAGCATGCCTTTTAGTTTAGACGTGTCGCTGCAGAATTCAAGATACTCCCTCATTACAAGTCCGTTCGCCCTTCCGTGGGCTATCCCCTTGAAATAAGTGAGCGGATATCCCATTCCGTGTGGAAGGCTTGTGCCTGCCTGGCTTATGACCATGCCTGCTACCGTGGAGCAGAGCATAAGATTTTCCCTGTCTTCATAGCCAAACTCACCCTTCAAAAGAGCCTGCTTACATTTTTTGAAAATCTCAAAACCGCTCCTTGCAAGCATGTCACTTATCGGATTGGCCGCATTGGCCATATACCCTTCCACAAGGTGCGAGAGCGCGTCTACTGCAGTGTTCACCGTAACCTCAGCGCTCAGGAACTGGGTGTACGATGGATCGCAAAGCGCATATCGCGGAAATATCCTGTGAACATAGTTCTTTTTTGTGTTTTCCTCATAGTCAGTAAAAATTGCATAGTGGGTTACCTCAGATCCCGTTCCCGACGTGGTGGCTACTGCTATTACCGGAGTTGCTCCCAGCGGCGAGCCCTCTATGAGATCCATGTAGGTGCATTCAATATTTTCAAGCAGTACGGCCACTCCTTTTGCAAAGTCCATAGGCGATCCTCCGCCTATGCCTATTACAAAGTCAGCCCCAGCCTCTCTCGCCATTTCAGCCGCCTTTTGGACAGTCTTGACACCAGGATTCTCATCGACCTCATCAAACAGGATATGGCCAACTCCCGCTTCACCAAGAGCGCTTACGACGTCTGAAAGCGAGCCGTTTTTCTTGGATGATTGTCTTCCCGTTACGATTATAGCCTTTCTGCCTGTTTCCTTGAAAATCGCTGCAGCGTTCCTTACAGCGCCCTTTCCAAATACGATCTTCGTCGGCATGTGATATGTGAAATCCATAACCCTTTTCCTCCCTACATTTGTAAATTTTAACCCTCACGCATATTTATATAGTATAATTTATATAAATATATTAACATAAAATTAAACATATAAATACTCGGAAGGCGGTGCTTTTTGATTTGAACAATATAACAACCCGAATAATAAAATCAGACTCCACAGATCCCTGGTACAATCTGGCGCTCGAGGAAGCGCTTCTTGAAGACGTCAAAAAGGGCGAAGCCATACTCTACCTATGGCAAAACAGTGACACGGTAGTGATAGGAAGAAACCAGAATCCCTGGAAGGAGTGCGACCACAAAAAACTCGAAAGCGAGGGAGGCAAACTGGCCAGAAGGCTTTCGGGAGGCGGCGCCGTATACCACGACATAGGCAACCTCAACTTTACATTTATTACAGACAGAAAAATATTCGACATACAAAGACAGCTTTCTGTCATTCTCGAGGCTGTAAAATCGCTTGGGATAAATGCATGCTTTTCGGGCAGAAACGACATACTTGCCGAAGACAGAAAATTCTCAGGAAATGCATACTACTACCGTGACAACAAGGCATATCATCACGGCACAATACTCATAGATTCAGACTTTGGAAGGCTGACAAGATATCTTACTGTTTCGCCTGAGAAGATGGCTGCCAAAGGAGTGGATTCCGTAAGGTCGCGCGTTGTGAATCTTAAAAACCTCAACAGCAGCCTGACTATAGATGCAGTATCCCAGCAGCTCGAGAAGAGCTTCACTGCAGAGTATGCATCCGAGCCGGCCGCGTGCTCGCCTTCAGACTTTGACATTTCCGACCTTTACATTAAATATTCCTCATGGGAATGGATTTACGGAGAAGCGCCTAAATTCGACATATCCATTGAAAAAAGATTTCCGTGGGGCGGCGTCGAATTCTGCATGACACTTCTTAATGGCAAGATATCATCAGCCAAGGTCTACTCCGATTCTCTCAATGTGTTCCTCTTTAGCAGAATCGAAGAGGCACTGCATGGTTGCGAATTCAAGCTGGATGTGCTTGCCAACGCAATTGCGTCCGTTCCTTTTGACGATGCCGAGGAAGACATGGTAGCAGATATGCAGGCGTGGCTCAACGAGAAATCCCGCACATTATAACAAATAATAAATCAGGAAAATAAAAGGGAGGCACAACAGCCTCCTTTTTATTTTCCTGATTTCAAATTCTATGCCAGTTCCTTTTCGCACTCTATCCTGTTTCTGCCATTCTCCTTGGCCTTATACAGCAGTTTGTCAGCCCTTTGAATTATCTCATCCGCCTTTTCATTTTGTTGAAGCTGTACAACTCCTCCGCTTATGGTTATGCTGATTCCCAGACTTGCTTTGAGCTCCTGCGAAACCTTTTCTCTTAGCCTGTCAGATATGCAGGTGCAATCCAAAGAATCGACTCCGTCGAATATTATCATGAACTCTTCACCGCCATAACGTCCCACAATATCCCTGCTTCTTGTGTTTTCAGCAAGTATCCGCGCAACCTCGACTATTACTTTGTCGCCGAACTGGTGCCCATAGCTGTCGTTGACATCCTTGAACCTGTCAATGTCAAACATACCTATACTAAGGCTCGAATTTACAAGAACTGCCTTTTCAATCTTCTCATGCAGCTTCTCATGCAGGTGCCTGTGGTTGTAAAGTCCAGAAAGCCCGTCTCTGGAAACCTTGTCTGCAAGCTCCGTGTTCCTTTTTTTGAGCGCCCTGTTTAGCTTTCTTATCTTGCCAAGCATCAGCTTGTTTTCTGTGGCAAGCCTCTCCATTTGTATGAATGCAAGCGAGAACTGCTTTGATATTCCAAAAGCCATTGAGAAAAAGAATATCATCACACCCCAGAACGTCATCCCATTGTATCCTGTATAGCCCTCATATCCGTTTGTCCCCAGAATCTCAAGTGTGACAAGCACAAGCATAAGCGTGAAGCCTATGAGTATTTCAAACGAACCTGTGCGCCTTAGCTTTACTGCTTCATAAAGCTTTTGGACTATGTATATGCCGCTGGCAAGAGTTATCAATTGGTAGAGGAACACACTTTTAGTATATACTGCTGCCGGAAAAATCAAGACCAACCCTATAAAAACCGCAGTTATCATATATATTGTTTCATTCATCTTCTTGCCGAAAATATTTTCAAACAGTGTGTCCATGAATTTCAAGAAAATGGGCAGCGCTGAATAAAAAGTCAGGTACTCAAGCTTTTGCGCCATCTCCCAGCTGATCCAGCCGAAGGTGTCAAGAACAAACCGTTCCCCTGTAATCATTATACGGACGCACATTATGATACAAAACACTGCAAAGTAGAAAAAAGCCCTCTGTCTCTTTATAAACGATGCTATAACTATATGATATAGCGCCATGCTGAGCATAAAACCCATAAGAAAAAATTCTGCTATTATGCTGTTCTGATGAAGCTTTGCTATGTAGTGTTCGCTTCCTTGCATACCTGTGAAAATAGCCGCAAGGAATATAATTGTTACTGTCGCTGTAAAAAACCAAGTTGTCCTTTTCATAGCATCCCTCTTTTGGATAATGAATATGATAATATAATTCTATTTACCCAAATTACAATATAAAACCCAGTACATCCCCCCATTTCCATAAAAAACCCCCGGAAAATATTCCGGAGGTCTGCTCACCGATTTCTATTTACAAACATCAACCCACTGGCCGTCTGTAACTTCCATAAGCTCGTCAGGAGTTATCCTGACAGCTGAGTTCGGCGATCCTGCAGCTGGGTATACATACTCAAACTGCTTAAGCGATACGTCAAGATACACCTGCATTGATGTTTTAAGCCCAAACGGACAAACTCCGCCTACAGGATGCCCTGTGGATTCAAGCACCTCTTCAGCGCTCATCATCTTGGCCTTAGTTGCAAACTGCGCTTTGAACTTCTTGTTGTCAACCTTGGCATCCCCTTTTGAGACTACAACTATGTCACTGTCCTTGAGTTTGAATGCCATGGTCTTGGCTATCATTGCAGGCTCTACCCCGATGGCCTTCGCTGCAAGCTCCACTGTGGCGGTGCTCTCTTCCTTTTCTATTATCTCGTAGTCAAGCCCCTTGTCACTGAAATATTTCCTTACATCCTCAACAGCCATTTTAAACCGTTACCAAAAATCTATAAAAATCTAAAGAAGATTCAAAAATCCAAGATTTTTGTTTGTTTCCTGCTTCACAGTGTTCCATTTTGCCGGAGCTACTTTGGTTTGATGTAACACTCCACAGGCTTTGCTATGCTTTCGCATAGTGGGTTATAACGAATCCCCAATTTAGCTAATCTTGTATGTTATGTGATTATGCTAAACCATATCCTGCAAGGTTGTATGCCGCATTCTTGTCCCTGTCGCAAGTGAATCCGCATTCACACTTGTAGGTTCTATCCGAAAGTTTTAGGTCTTTCTTGATATTGCCGCAATGCGAGCATTTCTTGCTTTAAGGGTAGAATCTTGGCACTTGGACAAACTCTATGCCTAAAGCTTTGCATTTGTACTCCATTTGGGCTATGAAAATCGCAAAGCCCTGCTGCATTATCGCTTTAGACAAGTGCCTGTTCTTCATCATGTCTGAAACATTAAGGTCTTCCATGACAATCCTGCATGGCTTGGTTTTCACCATGGCAGATGTTGTATGATGTATGTGGTTGAGCCTTATGTTTGCAAGCCTACTGTGAAGTTTTTTAATCTTCTTTTCAATTTTTGCAATGTTCTTAGTTTTTCGGTAACTTCCTCCTTTTTTATTGTTTTCGTATTTGCGTGAACATTGTCTTTGATGCCGCTTGAGCCTTTTCTCAAGATTCCTGACTCTGGCGGTCTTGTTTATGTTGTTAGCGTCCAACTCGTCTACATTGGTAATCGCAAGCTGTTTTATGCCAAGGTCTATGCCAAGCGAAACATTTGTAAGCTTTTGCTTTTCCTGCAATGCCTCTACGCCCACCGAAAGCACCCAGCATCTGCCGTTCCAACTGACTCTTGGATTTGAAAATTTCTGAACTTGCATCAGGTCGATGTCATAGTCATGCCTACACCTGACCTTGCCTATCTTTTCAAGATTGACCATGTTTTCTTTGAAATACAGCTTGTCGTATCTTGAATAGAACTTGATTTTTGACCGCTTCCTGCTCTTGAATCTCGGAAAGCCTTTGCCGTTGAAGAAGTTATTATATGCTTTATCCAAATCTCTTATGGCTTCCTTGAGCGTTGCGTTGGAAATCTCATACATCCATGATAGCTCTTCTGTCTGCTTTAGCTGAGTCAGCTCTTTGCCAAGGTCAACAGCAGACAAATTCTTGCCACTTACCTTGTATTCATCGGAGCGTCTTGCCAGTGCCCAGTTGTAGACAAATCTCATGCTGCCTATGTGCTGCCACATTAGCCGCTCCTGTTCTGATGTTGGATAAAGTCTTATTTTTAGCCCTTTTATCATGCTTTTCACCTCTTCGATTATATTATAACACTTTGTCCATGGACTTACAAGGACTATGGTTGTATGCTATAATTTAAATGAGGTGATTAAAATGGCTAATAAAGACCTAAAAACAAGAACGCCAATATCAAATGCAGTTGATACAAAACTATTGGCTGAGCTAAAAACATACTCGAAAGAGACTGGTATCCCACTATCAAAGCTACTGGACAAAGCCATACAGCTACTATTAGAATCTGTTAAAAAATAACAGATTCTTTTACATTTCAATAGATTTTTCTTAACTGTTAGAAACCTCCTATTTTTTATGTTGCTCTATTCTTTTAAATCATTTTAACATATTATTGACTGGTTTGCCGCTTTAAGCCCCAGTCCGATTCCATAAATATACTCTTGTGCTAAATTCACAGCGCCGCCTGTTCCCGGCTGTAATCTGGTTTCCACAAAGTCTACTTAATAAGCTTGTATGTCGATGAAATCTTCTCAACAGTGAATGAATTCATAATCTCTCTGGCACTCGTCAGATGCCCCGATTTCCTGTGATTTTCAAGATCCTCGGCAGTCGCCCACTCCTCAATGAATACGAAGCTTGCAGGATCCTGCATATCCTGGAAAAGTTCATATTCGATGCAGCCCTTTTCCTTCCTTGTAGGCTCTATAAGAGCCTCAAATACTTCCCTGGCTTCTTCTATGCGTTCCTTTTTCACTCTGAAGATAGCAACAAGTTTAATTCCTCTCATAAGACTGCCTCCTCATATTTTTTTGCGCAAACTTTGCATATGAATATTATGCTCCATTTATAAGGAAAATACAATTCGTCTATTAGTATGAATGTATGCAATTCATTCCATTTATTTTGTTTTATGTGTTTTTGCAGATTTTTTATTCCCATGATTCCCCGTGAAAACATTTTCTATGCCGGTTTGAGACTATAGTGCAAATCAAGCTCTATTTTTTTCAAAAAAACCCTTTACAATGCAAGTTTGTCATGTTAATATTGCATTAAGTCAAATGTACAGAAAACAAAACAGTTCGAGCAGCTTCGAAATACACCGGCGTTTGCATCGGTTTTATGGCATTTTTATCTGCGCAGATGGTTATTTTTTTATTATTCTTTTGGATGGCAATTTGAAATTTATGAATTATACATGTTTTGATTATGCATTTTTCAGACATGTCAAATAGTTTTCAGCTAATAATATCAGGGGGGATTTATTATGGCAACGCTTCAATCACTTTTGGAAGATATAAAGAAGAGAAACAAAGGAGAGTCTGAATTCCACCAGGCCGTGGAAGAGGTTTTCGCATCGCTTGAGCCTGTAATCGAAAAATATCCCGAGTATCTTGAATCAGGACTGCTTGAGAGATTCTGCGAACCAGAAAGACAGATAATGTTCAGGGTTCCATGGATAGACGACAAAGGCCAGGCAAGACTCAACAGGGGCTTCCGTGTTCAGTTCAGCAGCGCAATCGGACCTTACAAGGGCGGCCTTCGTTTCCACCCATCGGTTTACCTTGAAATAATAAAATTCCTTGCATTCGAGCAAACTTTCAAGAACTCTCTTACGGGACTTCCTATAGGCGCAGGCAAGGGCGGCTCCGACTTTGATCCAAAGGGCAAGTCGGACTCAGAGATAATGAAATTCTGCCAGAGCTTCATGACGGAGCTCTACAGACACATAGGCGATTCAGTAGACGTGCCGGCCGGTGACATAGGCGTAGGTTCAAGAGAAATCGGATACCTCTACGGACAGTACAAGAGAATAAGAAACGAATTCGAATCAGGCGTCCTTACAGGCAAGGGAATAGCATACGGCGGCTCTCTCGTAAGAAAAGAGGCGACAGGCTACGGACTCATATATTTCGTAGACGAGATGCTAAGGGACAACGGCCATGTAATGGAAGGCAAGAGAATAGCCATATCAGGTTCAGGCAACGTAGCCCTTTATGCATGTGCCAAGGCTCAGGAGCTCGGAGCGAAAGTTGTTGCAATGAGTGACTCGAACGGGTATCTGCACGACGAAAACGGACTTGACATAAATCTTCTGATAAGAATAAAGGAAGTTGGAAGAGGCAGAATAAACGAGTATCTTGAGTTCTACAAAAATGCAACTTACGTTGAAAAACCAGAAGATGTATGGTCAGTGCCTTGCGACATAGCTCTACCATGCGCAGTTCAAAATGAGATAGGCCTCAGAGAAGCTCAGATGCTTTTAGACAACGGCTGCATAGCAATAGGTGAGGGTGCAAACATGCCTACTACAAACGAGGCAATAAGCCTGCTCATAGAAAAAGGTGTGCTGCTTGCACCTGCAAAGGCTGCAAACGCAGGTGGTGTTGCAACTTCAGCGCTTGAAATGTCACAAAACGACATGAGACTAAAGTGGAGCTTCGAGAAGGTAGACAACATGCTTAAGGAGATAATGGTCGACATATACAATTCCGCAAAATTTGCAGCACTTGAATACGGTTTGGATAAGAACTACGTGGCAGGCGCAAACATAGCGGGCTTCATGAGAGTTGCACAGGCTATGAAGGAGCAGGGCGTAGTATAATACAGAGGAATATCACGATTCATAAATGAGCTTGAATTTTAAAAGGCGGGGGAGTCCCCGCCTTTTTTTCTGTGAAAATCGTTAGATTTCTCTTATGGTAATCTTTCCATCCTCAAGCTCCACACTGACGCTAGAGCCATCCTTTATAATGCCCTTCAGGTACTTCTCGGCTATGTCGTCTTCTATATGGCTTTGAATAGTCCTTCTAAGAGGCCTTGCACCGTATTTGTCGCTGTAGCCCTTTTCAAGAATAAAGTCTTTGGCAGCATCAGACACACTTATTGTAATGCCTTTTTCACCGGCTTCCTCCTTGACCTCGGAAAGCATCAGGTCTACTATTTTTCTGAGCTCCTCTCTGGTTAGCGAGTTGAATACGACTACCTCGTCAACCCTATTAAGGAACTCGGGCCTGAAGGTCTCCCGCAGAGCATTATTCACCTTCTCCTCGAGCGCATCGTAGCCGTCGTGCCCAAAGCCTATTCCAAGAGATTTTGTGTCAGTGCCGGCATTTGACGTCATTACTATAACGGTGTTTTCGAAGAATACAGTCCTGCCCTGGCTGTCTGTTAGCCTTCCGTCCTCAAGTATCTGCAGCAGCATGTTGAACACGTCGGGATGCGCCTTTTCTATCTCGTCAAGAAGTATCACCGAATAGGGCTTTCTTCTGACTTTTTCAGTGAGCTGTCCTCCCTGGTCATAGCCGATGTACCCCGGAGGCGCACCAATGAGCTTGGAAACCGTGTGCTTTTCCATGTACTCCGACATGTCAAGTCTTATCATAGCCTCCTCGCTTCCAAAGAGCTCGCTCGACAGCGCCCTTACAAGTTCGGTCTTTCCTACGCCTGTAGGTCCAACGAATATGAAGGACGCCGGTTTTTTCTTTTTCCTAAAGCCCGACCTGTTTCGCCTTATGGCTTTCGAAACCAGGCTTATGGCCTTGGACTGCCCTATTACTCTCCTTCCGAGGCTCTCCTCGAGCTCGAGAAGCTTCATCGACTCTTCCTTAGTTATCTTCTTTACAGGAATCTTGGTCCAGGACTCAATAACATGCGCCACATCCTCTATGCTCACCTGGAACGCCGATGTATCCGACTGTATCCCGTCTATTTTTTCCTGGATTTCTATCTCGTGCATCTTGATTTTCGCCGCTGTCTCATAGTCATCCCTCGAGGCCGCGTCTTCCTTCTTGCTCTGAACCTCGACGAGTTCCCGCTTTAGCTTGTCCAGGTCCTTTTGAAGGTTGTTCCTCAGGTTGACCATCGAGCCGGCCTCGTCTATTACGTCTATAGCCTTGTCCGGAAGGTACCTGTCGGTAATGTACCTTTCCGAAAGCCTTGCGGCGGCCTCGATCACCTCGTCAGATATAGTTACGCTGTGGAACTTTTCGTAGTAGTCCCTCACGCCCTTTAGTATCTCTATGGTGTCCTCCACGGAAGGCTCGTCCACCATTACGGGCTGGAAGCGCCTCTCTAGCGCCGAGTCCTTTTCGATGTGCTTCCTGTACTCGTCTATGGTCGTAGCTCCGATTATGTGGACTTCTCCCTTGGCAAGCGCTGGCTTTAGTATGTTGGCCGCGTTCATCACGCCGCCCTGGACCTCTCCTGCGCCAACTATGTTGTGTATCTCGTCTATCACAAGTATTATGTTCCTGCTCTGGCTGGCTTCCTTTATTATCTCCTTCATCCTGCCCTCGAATTGGCCGCGAAACTGCGTTCCCGCTACTATGGCAGTCAGATCAAGCAGATATACCTGGGCGCTAAGGAGCCTTGACGGAACCTTTTTCTGAGCTATCCTCACTGCCAGGCCTTCTGCTATGGCGGTCTTTCCAACTCCGGCCTCTCCTATGAGCACGGGATTGTTCTTGTTCCTTCTGTTTAGTATCTGGATGACCCTGTTGATTTCAGCTTCTCTTCCTATTACTCTGTCGACAAGTCCTTCCTTGGCCTTGTCGGTAAGGTTTGTGCCGAATTTTTCAAGGTATTTGAGCTTTTTCCTGGAGCTTTTCTGCTCCTTTTCGTCTTCAGCCGCCTGGGCTCCTGCGAACTCCTCATCTGCTTCATCGTCTTCAGACTCAGGGAAAGAGCCGTTCATCATTTTCATTATCGCCTCGTCGGGGTCTGTTGAGTCCATGTCCATGTTCTCGAACATCTCCCCCATCTGCTTCGAAAGGTTGTCCATGTCCTCGGGAGTCATTCCTGACTGCTTCATAAGCTCATCCATGACTGAAATCCCCAGCTCCTTGGCGCAGCTCATGCAGTAGCCTTCTAGCACAGGCTTGCCGTCTTTGAGCTTCTGTGTGAAAACAACGGCTACATTCTTTTTGCATTTTGAACACATCTTCATATATTAATCATCTCCATATAGTATCAGAAACATTGACTCATTCTTACAACCTGCAAAATTTGCACGATTTCTTTTCGTACCATTTTGCAGCTATATGCGAATCACATAATTCATCAGGCATATTTCATTTTGATGCTTCCATATATAATTATATCACAATTATACGAATGTCAATTATACATATTTTTACATAATAAAAAAGACGGCCAAAGACCGTCTTTAAATGTCCTACCACTGATTGTAGTGTACTTTGCTTGAATCGAACCTGTCCACAAACACGTTGCATTCATCCTCGAAATATCCAACTGGGACTACGCCAAAAGGCATTATGTTCTCAGGAAGGTCGAAGTAGTCTATCATAAAATCCATTCTCGCCTCCACTGGAGCAACTCCAAGCCAGACGGCTTCAAGCCCCTGGTTAGTGGCTTCCAAAAGCATATTCTGGACTGCCGCCGCCATATCCTGGTGCCAGTTGTCAGGGGAAAACAGCTTCCGCATGTCGGTTAGAACTACCACGGCGCACGACGAATCCTTAAGCACCTCTAAATGTTCCTCCATCGCAGAAATCTCGCTTAGCACCTTCTTGTCCTTTACTACTATGAACTCCCACGGCTGCTCACTGCCTGCATAATTCGTCTGCATTGCAGCTCTAAGCAGCTTTTCAACCTTGTCTTCTTCAACTTCTCTTTCGATAAATTCCCTTCCGCTTCTTTTCGTGAAAATATTTTCCATTGTCTTTCCGCCTTTCATCATATGTTGTAATTAGACTTAATTTATGATGCATCTATAGTATCATGCACTATCCTTTTCCAGTTATCTCAACAAGCGTTATCTGACTTCTGTTCATGAATCGAACAGGAAGCCTGCTCACACCAACTCCGCTGTCTATGTAGAGTTGTTTGCCGCCTTCAAGCTCGTATATTCCTTTTTGATACTTTGGAAAAAAGCCCTGGTTCGGAGCTATGATAGCTCCTATAAACGGCAGCCTGACCTGCCCTCCGTGCGTATGACCGCTGAGTATAAGATCGCTTTTTAGCTTCTCGCCTTCTTTGATTATGTTGGGTGAGTGCGAAAGCAGTATTGTGTAGCGCGTTTCATCTATGCCTTCGAAAGCCTTGGCGGAATCGCTGTGCCTTGTATCATAGTCATCAACTCCGCAGATGTTGATTTTAATGTCTCCGATTATGATGCTTTCATTGCGGTTGTTTAACACCTTGACTCCCCGGGACTCGAGCTCGGCTGCAAGCCTCCTGGCGCCCATCGCGTTAGCCCATTCGTGGTTACCGCTGACAAAATACACCATGTCGCAAATATCAGTAAGTCCTTCCGCAAGTGCAAATATCCTTGTGTATTCATTTGTTGTCATATCTGCAAGGTCCCCGGTTATAACCACTACATCAGGCTTTATCTTTTCCACATAATCAAGCACCTGATCATTGGAATTAGCGTTGTGGTAGTCCGATATCTGGACTATTTTCAGCTTTTCACCGGCACTGAGTTTTTCGCTTTCAAATGCCACGCTGTTTAATGCAACAAATTTGACCTCATAAAATATATCTCCCAGAAGCAGGAGCACAGCAAGAATAAGCACAATTATTCTTTTGTTCAAATTCTATTGCCCCTTTCAAAATTCAAGGCGAGGCTCCAAATCCAAGCAGCCACCTGCACAATCCCGGTTAGGAAGCATGCAATCAAAGTGCAATCGATACGGCATTCAAAAAAACAGGTATACTTTGATTATACCAAAAGATCTCCACTTTTTCCACGCCTTAAATAGTATTTCAAATCCGGCACACTACTCAACATTCACAGAGGAATGCATGAGATTAACGTTTTCCGGATTCAGAATCTCAGTTCCTTCAAAGCCGTCCTTATCCGCGTCGTATTCAAAATCCATAACCTGGAGGCTCGCAGAGCCAGGCTGAATTGTTGTTATATGGAGCTTTGAATCGCTTCCGGCTGTATATGCCCAGTACTTTATCTCGCCAAGCTGCACATAGCCCTCAAACAGGACGTACTCTTTGCCTTCTCCCCTTACTGTCAGCAGCCAGTTTTGTCCGTCATCCCACATTATGCTGCCGCTTTGGTCCCTTTGCGCGGCTGTGAACATCTGCACATATTCCATCTGTCCGTCGCCCTCTATGTCTATTTCAAATTCGTCAAGAAGAGTCAGCTCGTTTGTGTCTCTAAGCTCTCTTGAGGCTTCTATGAACTTCGTCACCTTTTTAGTCTGTCCGTTATTTTCTGTCTGCTGAGGCTGCTTGGTGTCAGGCTTTTCCGGATCTGGATTCATGCAGCCTACCGACAGCACGAGCGTCAGCATCGCCAAAGACATCATCATAACTGTTTTTCTGGAAAATAATTTCATTTGTATATACCTCCGATTTTTTCACATTGCAATTCTATATTACCCAAGCTACAGCAGAGTACACAAGTTTAAAATATAACAAAAAACCGCACATCCTTTAGAGGCCCTCCTTTGGATACGAAAATCCAATTTACGGAACGCTCCTCCTTGGGCATGCGGTTGAAGAATCTGTATTAAGCTGCTTTTTGAGCTGATTTTTTCGCGAATGCCAGTATCCCTCCAAGCGCTATCGAGAGCATTGCAGCCATAAGCACCCTGTATTCCGGGGGCAGCATGAAAGTTATGGTGTGCGCCGGTATCCAAAACAGCGGGACGGTCTTTACAAGCACGAAGGATATGAATCCATTCCAGTCTATCCTTTTCACTACGTCTCCAAGCGAAACGTCCCCGTCTCTTTCATGCTTGAGGTCGATGTATGTGTCTGTAACCCTGTGGAAAGCCATCATGGTAGGTGCGAACGTCAGATTCATAAGCGAGCTTACAAAAAAGGCGAACAGGAATGTAGAGTCTCCGCCCGGCAGAAGACCTTTTTGAAGCGCACCTTTTATTCCTGTGGCAAACACATCGAACACAAGGACTATGGCCATACCCAGGAATCCCCAGATTGCAGCCCTTGGCAGTATGCCGTGAGGTATGCTCCAGTCGCTTGTCGCTATCCTTATTGCAAGCAGTTCTCCCATTGTTGCAAGTATGAAGAATTTAATGAATCCGCTTATGAACGGGTGGGCGCCCGTGAATTTTATGAATATTTCGTGCGTAGCAGGGGTTAGAAGGAATGCAACTACTGCCGCCAGCACTCCAGCCCATATAAAATCGCCTTTTTTCAAAATTATGCCTCCTTCGTATATTATCGACAAAAATCATTTGAAAGTTATGTGGTTGTCTTTAATTTTTGCAAAAGAATCCCCGATCCTTATAGATAGAAGTAACAGGACCAGGGATTTGACTTTGATATATTAATAAACCTTTGAGTAAGCCCGGAGCAGCCGCATAAGGCTGTGGCTGGCCAGGCTCACTCAAATTTGTGGTTTACAATGGCCGCTAATTCACTATATTTCTATACGCCGACTTCTTCCTTCACTTCAGAAGCCACTAGCTCCATTCCCTTGTTTATGGCCTTAAGGTTGAGATCTACGAATCTTGGCTTGACAGTCTGCTCTACCATCTTGTCCCAGTCTACGCCTTCAACACCCATAGCCTTTATAAGTCCGCCAAGAAGCACTATGTTCTGTGCCTTTATGTTTCCAAGCTCCATTGCTTCTTTCGCAGCATCGATAACATATATGTTTTCAACTGTAGCCTCCAGCTTTTCCATCACTCCATCAGGATAAGCCTCCGCTCCCGATATCACAGTAGCAGATGGTATCTCGTAGTTGTTTACAACGAGAGCGCCGCCCGGCTTGAGATACTCGAGCCATCTTACAGCCTCCACCTTTTCAAAAGCGACCATGACGTCAGCAGAGCCTTTTCCTATTATAGGAGAGTCTACCTTATCGCCGTATCTAACCTGAGTTGTAACGCTTCCTCCCCTTTGGGCCATGCCGTGAACCTCTGACATTTTAACATCAAAGCCAGCCTCTATAAGACCACTTGACAATATCTGGGAAGCAAGTATTATCCCTTGTCCTCCAACTCCAACAAGCAGAACACTTTTAACATTTGACATATTATTCACCTACCCTTTCTATTGCTTCAAATGGACAAATCTGAGCACAAACCGAGCATCCTACGCACATGTCAGGATCTATCTTGGCATATTTATCGAAAGACAGGGCCGGACATCCCGACTTGAGACAAAGCTTGCAGGATTTGCACTTGTCTTCGTTTACCTTGTACTTCTTGAGTTCGCAGCCGAATTCACTCTTGTCCTCCTGCGAGAATTTCTTGAGCACGCAAGGCCATCTAGTTATAACCACTGAAGGACCGTCGAATTCAAGCGCCTTCTTAAGAGCCGCATCTGTCTCCTTCAGGTTGAGCGGATTTACAATCTGTATGTCTTCAACGCCAAGAGCCTTAACAAGGTTAGGTATGTTTATAGCTATTGTCTTGTCTCCCATCAGAGTGTATCCGGTTCCCGGATTTTCCTGGTGTCCTGTCATGCCTGTTATCCTGTTGTCTAGTATTACAGTTACAGTGTTGCCTTTGTTGTATACAACGTCAACAAGAGAGTTCATGCCTGTATGGAAGAATGTGGAGTCGCCTATTACCGAAACGACCTTCTTGTCTTCGCCCGCCTGTTTGAACGCCTTGGCCGCGCCGTGGCCTGTTGAAATCGAGCCTCCCATGCACACGCATGTGTCCATCGAATTAAGCGGCTGAGTAAAGCCCAGCGTGTAGCAGCCTATGTCACCCGTTACCATTACATTCTTTATCTTCGAAAGCGAATAGAAAAGCCCTCTGTGCGGACAGCCAGCGCAAAGTGTCGGCGGTCTTTTTATAATCGAGTCATGGAGATTGTCAAGGCCTTCTATTGTCCTTATTTCCCTGCCAAGCAGAGCCTTTGCGATTATGTCCGGGTTAAGCTCTCCCACGTTAGGAATTAGCTCCTTGCCTATGCATTTGATGCCTCTTGCCTTGATCTGCTCTTCCATATAAGGCTCAAGCTCTTCTATAACATAAAGAGTTTCAACTTCTTTGGCAAAAGCCTCTATCATCTTGAAAGGAAGCGGATTAGTAAAGCCTATCTTGAGATATGAAGCCGTGTTTCCGAATACTTCCTTAGCGTACTGGTATGATATTCCCGAAGTTATTATTCCTATCTTCTTGTCGTTCATCTCAACAGTGTTCAGCGGAGAATTGTTGCTGTACTCTTCGAGTCTGGCAAGTCTTTCTTCAAGAGTAACATGGAGAACCTTTGCATGCGCTGGAGCCGCCAGGAACTTGCCTACGTTCTTGACGTAAGGCTTCTTGGCAACCTCTGTTCTCTCCCCAAGCTCAACAAGCGTCTTTGAGTGGCATACCCTTGTTGTAACCCTGAAAAGCACAGGCACGTCGTACTCTTCCGAAACCCTAAGAGCCTCTTTTATATAGTCCTTCGACTCCTGAGAGTCCGTAGGCTCAACCATAGCCATCTTTCCGAACTTGGCAAAATATCTGTTGTCCTGCTCGTTTTGAGAAGAGTGCATTCCCGGATCATCAGCAGAAATGAACACAAAACCCCCGTTTACCCCAAGGTATGCGTAAGTCATTATAGGGTCGGCAGCAACGTTGAGTCCAACGTGCTTCATGGCTGCAAGGCTTCTTGCGCCCGCCATCGAAGCTCCTATAGCAACCTCCATGGCAACCTTTTCGTTCGGAGACCATTCGCAATATATGTCTTCCTTGTACTGCTCCATATTCTCAAGTATCTCAGTCGATGGAGTTCCGGGATATGCTGCCGCAACGTGTCCGCCAGCTTCATAGAACCCTCTCGCTATTGCTTCATTACCAGTAAGCAGTTTTTTCATCTACTTTATCCTCCTCAAGGTTTTAAGTGTTAGTTGAGTAAATCCGTATAATCTATTTTTTTACGCTTTATTTATTGGCTATTATGGCTCCTAACGCTATCGAGAACAGCTTCGACTCGTGAGAATCTGCCCTTGAAACGAGCACAACCGGAGCTTTGGCTCCCATTATTATTCCTGCAGACTTTGCCTCGGCAAGGTAGGTAAGCGCCTTGCCCACTGCATTTCCAACCTCTATGGTAGGCACCAGGAGTATGTCCGCATCGCCCGCAACCTGGCTCTCAAACTTCTTGATCTGAGCGGCCTCTTTTGAAATTGCAAGGTCGAAGGCCAAAGGCCCCTCTACAATAACACCTTCACCAAATTCCCCACCGGCAGCCAGCTTGGCTATTGCATCAGCGTCCACAGTCGACGGCATCTTGTCGCTGACTTTTTCCTTGGCAGCTATGCATGCAGCCTTTACCTGCTCAAGCTCGAATGCTTTTGCAGCCTGCACTGCATTCTTTAAAATCTTGACCTTCGCATCGAGTTCAGGAGCTATGTTCATGCCGCCGTCAGTTATAAAGAGCAACTTGTGGTACATTTTCGGCTCGTAAACCATGACGTGGCTGAGAAGACTGTCTGTTCTAAGACCATATTCCTTGTCGAGCACCGCCTTTAGAAGTATTGACGTATCGAGCAGGCCTTTCATTACAAAATCAGCAGCTCCCTGCGATACAAGCTTTACAGCCTGCATTGCGGAGTCCGCAAGATCGTCGCCCTTTATGAGCTCTATGCCTTCAAGGCTGAACCCCAGCTCGGCTGCTATCTTTTCTATCTTATCGACATCGCCCACAAGTATAGGAGTTATGATTCCAGCCTCCTTGGCGTCAAACACTGCATGCAGAACCTCCTTGTCCTCCGCGGCCGCAACAGCAAGCTTCATTTTAGGAAGCGACTTTACTCTATCGAGCAGTCCTTCAAGAGTCTTTATCATAACCACTTTCCTCCTTTTAATATATAACCATAGCTTTCCCAGGCCACCGCCTCGTATGAATGGCGTAAGCGCGCTTTGGCATATGCAATTAAACTATGTGTTATATGTATACCCTATGCCAGATATATAAGCAACTTCCATGCCAACTTTTTGTTCCGAACCCAGAAATATATAAAAAAATATGCATTGTATTTCAAAAAACCACGAATCCCCTAATACCGCTTTGTTGTCTTTATTCTGGCACTATAAAACAATCTCAATATTCATATTGTTCTACTTCATATACAATGAAACCGTTTGCATGCATTCAAAAAAATACACGCAAAAAACGCAAACAAGGGGTTGAATGGTATACCATTCAACCCCTTTGAACCCTTTGTTTATATTTCATCCAATATCTTTATGCCAAATTCAGTTATCACCGTACCTGCTCTTCCCTTCGAAATTTCCACCATTCCGAATTTCTCAAGCTCAAGGAACATTCCACGTATTTCCTGCTCACTCACGTGTCTTCCCGAAGATGCCGCAAGCCTGCTCAGACTCCTTCTGCCCAGCTTATCGCCCTGCCTCTGGGCTTCCAGCAGCTTCGACAGTATAAACCTGTAGTCTCCCATTTTTCCTCTCGCCTCTTCCTCAAAGGCTCTGAGCATTTCTTTTTCAATGCCGCTGAGCGCCGTAAGTCTTTGCTGGGATTCCTGCGCAAACGGCATATCTTGAGCCTCTATTACCCGCTTGTCCAAATTCGCAAAATATTCGACGTAGTTTCTAAGTTCGCGTATGTTCCCCTCCCAGGTGTGGCCCATGAGCATTTCCCTGGCGGCATCGCTTAGCTCAAAGCCGCTTTCAAACTCGCGCTTGAAGCTTTCAATCAGCGCAGTTATATCCTCGCGCCTCTCTCTGAGCGCAGGTATCCTGAGCGGCAGCACGTTAAGTCTGAAATAAAGGTCCTGCCTGAACCTTCCCTCCCTTACGAGCTCTATCAGGTTCCTGTTTGTGGCCGCTATTATTCTCACGTCCACGTCTATGACCCGATCTCCCCCAATGCGCATTACCTGCCGTTCCTGGAGGACACGCAAAAGCCTGGCCTGCAGATTTATAGGCATTTCTCCTATCTCATCGAGAAAGAGAGTTCCCTTGTGGGCCAGTTCAAAAAGTCCCGTCTTTCCGCCTTTCCTGGCCCCAGTGAAGGCACCTTCCTCGTATCCGAAGAGCTCGCTCTCGAGCAGGCTTTCCGGGATGGCTCCGCAGTTTACGGCCACAAACTGGTAGTCCCTCCGCTCCGAGGAGTTGTGTATTGCCTGGGCGAAAAGTTCCTTGCCCGTACCGCTCTCGCCAGTTATAAGCACAGATGAGCTTGATTTGGCCATTCTCCTGGCTATGTCCTTGCACTGCATTATCTGTGGACTATTGCCGAATATGTTGTAAAAGCCGTACTTGGCCCTATGCCCTTTCGAAATCAGCTGGCTCCTGAGCTTGTGCTGCTTCCTTTCAATGTCCGAGAAACGCTTTATCCTGGCAACTGCTCCGTAGAGCTTGTTGGAGTGTATTATGGGATCCACTGCGGCCACAACGTCATAGCCGTGCATGCTTATTATCTTCTCCGATATGCTCTCCTTGTCCTTGAGTGCTTTGTAGAAAGGTATCTCGGGCATCAGGGAGATCCATTCGCGGCCTACCATTTCGCTCCTGTCCATGCCTATTATTTTTTCGGCGCCTTCGTTGCATGAATAGACTATCCCTTCAGCATCCACTGCCACTATTCCATCATCAAGCACCTGCAGAAGTATGTCAAGCTGCGCCTCGAACCTGTTGAACCTGCCTATTATGTTTATAAGACCTACATTGACAGTTACTATCTCCTTGAAGCTATTTATTACATTCTGTCTTTGTATTACGTAGTCAAGATCCAGCTTGAATGCGATATCGAGTATCGTGCTTATGTCAAGCAGTCCAAATCCAATGTCTACGACGTTCCTTGCAAGAGGACAGGGATTCTCCCTCTCACCCATTAATACAATTGTGTCGAAGCCTTGCGCCTGTTCTCCTCCTTGCGCATGACTTGAGCAGGGTACAAGCTCTATGTGCTTTGCTCCAAGCTGGTATACAAGAGCCGATGTCTCCATGGCAAGGCCGGGGCTTTCATCTACAAGCAGCGCCCTTGTCCCCTCCCCCAGAGCCATAAGCTTTTCAAGTGCCGCCTTAGTTATTGTCCTGTGGGCTATAACTATCTCGCCGTCTCCGACTAAGCGGCTGCGCATTTTATGGAAGCTTTCGTAGGACGACAGAAGTATTAGGTCCTCATATATCCCCGAATCAATCCCTGCCCCTTCCTCAGGGTAAATCCTAACGTCAATGTTGTCGCCAAAGAGGCTGTTTATCTGTTCTTTCTGATATTCCGCCTCGCTTTGATTTCTGCTTACTATGGCAAGAGTCTTTTCCAAGCTTTTCACTCCCGTTAATATAATAATTAATATTTTATACCTTTTCCTAAAAGCTTACAACAGACCGCCTTAACTCTAAGCATTCTAAAGCTTTGATTATGAATCTAATCCGAAATATCATTTTTTCTTTTGAAAATCACATCAGCGCTGTAGCCCGGTTTGATAAACTCCGGGTTCTCATCGGGAATCACTTCTACCCTCACTATTCGCTCCCCGTCCTTTTCTATTGCAGAACTTGGCACTTGGCTCACACGCCCTTTTATGACTAAAGCCTTATTGGCTGCTGGTATTATTTTCACCTCTGCGCCTGTATCTATTTCATCTATGAATTCCTCCGGCACCTCGGCACTTACAACAATCGTCTCGGCGTCAATAAGCTCCATAGCCTTGTGGTTTGCGTTTTGCTGTCCAAGGCTGCTGCCGTTGATTATGCTGATATTCCGAACTATGCCTCGATCCAGGTTTGAGACTATTTTGCCTCCCGACAAATACGGCTTTTGCGCCTTATTCTTCATTATGTTCAGGTCTGATTCGTATATGGCCAGGCTGCTGCTAAGCCTTTCCAGGTTCACGCTGTTGCTCTCCCTCATCTTATCGAGCTGCACCTGCTTGTACTGCAAGTCTGTGCTCAACGCATCCAGCTCCTCCTTGAGCACTCGCCTTGTCATGCTTATGTTGTCCTTTATGTCGCTTACCGCCTTCTCTTTTTGCTCCACGATATCCGCGAACTGGTCAAGCATCTCCTCTGGAACGGCACCCTCCTCATAGAGTTTCTGGTTGAGCGCAAGATCTTCTTTTGCGTTCGAGAGTTCCTTTCCAGCCCTCTCCAGCGAGTTCTCCAGAAGCTGAAGCTCCGACTTTGATCCGCTGCTGTATTCGGCTGTTTTTGTCGTAATGTTCTTTTTAAGCCTGGCTATATCCGCCTCAAGCGCAGAAGTATCCTGGATTGCATCCCTGAGCGAGGCCTTGCCCGCTGCTACCTGCTCGCTCAGCTTTTTTACCGTCTCATTGTATTCGGTCATGTCGAGCGTCGCCAGGACATCCCCGAATTCAACCTCGTCGCCCTCCTTGACCTCCACCGAAGCGACTGTGCAGGGGAAATCAACTGCAAGCTCGTATGCTTCCGTGTACTTGACTTCACCCCACGCTATTATGCTTTTATCCTCCCGCGCTCTGCCAGGCACCTGCTCCGCCTGTTCTTCCTTGCCGGGAGTGCATGCTGCGAATGCCGCCATTATTGTAATAATTACGAGTACGTACCTTGCAATTATTTTGTACCTGTTTTTTTTGTTTTCCATTTTTTACACCCCCGTCTTACTTATGTCTATTCTATACTTTTTAGCGCTTCGAGCATGTCTATAGTCCTCATTTTCCCCGAAACGACTCTGTTGACGAAAACAGTAAAAAGCATTGTGATTGCTGCCGCCATCAGAAAGTCGAAAGCGCTGATGCGGCTTACAAGGTCCAGGTCATCTCCAAAATCCCTGGCCAGCAAAAAAGAAATCATCATGCCCACCGGCACTCCCCCGGCTATCCCTAGAAGCGATGAGACCACGTTCTCTGCAAGCACAAGCGGACGGACCTCCTTTTGTTGGAATCCGAGCACCTTCATGGTGGCAATATCCCTTATCCTCTCGCAGAAGTTGAGTACGCTCAGATTGTAGAGCACTACAAATGCAAGCATTCCCCCGAAGGCAATGAGCATTACTGATGCGGTAAACACAATTTGCAGGTTGGCATCAAAATCCGATTTTTGAGCCTCTCTTTCTACATAGCTTTCAACATAGTCGCCATCGAGGAAGCTCTGGTCCTTTTGATCCCATTTTACGAGCAGCTGGTTGGGCACGAATTCCTCTCCTGTCATTTCCCAGAAATAATCCGACATGTATATCCCCTGCCCTGAAACCATGTAAATGACTTCGCCTATTTCAACTTCTGTATAGCTCTCGTCTGCACGCTTGATCTTGAGTGTATCGCCCTCGCCTACGCCAAGCAATTCCGCCTGCTTTCTTGTTATTGCAACGCCGTCCTTTGGAAGCTTAATAATGTTGCCATCCATGTTCCTGAGATTCACCAGGGGACTCTCAGGGGAAAATATAGTTACAATTGTCATCCTTCTTTTACCGCCGGGGGATACAACCTGCACGACAGTTTCCTGAACACTTTGAACTGTGCCGCTTAAAGCCAGATTGTGTATGTCGTTTTCCGAGGTTTTATCGTCAAGCACTATCTTGTTGTCATACGCATAAACATCCTCGTAGGTGAGCCTGGAAACGTTCAGCATCATGTCATTGAGACTGAATGCGCCAATCACAAGTCCAGTACAGCCTGCTATGCCGACAATGCTCATCAGCATTCGCCATCTGTTCCTGAAGGTGTTGCGTGCTACGAGCCGGCTTGTGCTGTTCATAGCTCCCCATATGCCTGGAATTCTTTCAATAAAAACCCTATTACCCTTCCTTGGGAGCTTTTCTCTCAGCAGCGCCGCCGGGGCCTCCTCAAGTCTTCTCAGGCATGTATAGCACGAGATTCCTCCTGTGCACATGACTATTAGCACTGTGCTCAGTATAAGGTTGCTCACGTTTATGCTCATTCTATAGTCGCTGAGCACAAGCAGAAATCTCATCTGGTCTATGAGGGTCCTGCCGATTACTATTGGTCCTATAAGAGCTCCAAGAGCCGCTCCCAGCAACCCAACATATACCCCGTAGGATGAGTAGTGCAACACTATGCTTCTTTTGCCATATCCTAGAGCCTTGAGTATTCCTATTTGTTCCCTCTGCTCCTCAACAAGCCTTGACATTGTGCTTAGCGTCACAAGGGCTGTCACAAGGAAAAACATTATGGGAAACACTGCCGATATGACTTTGAACTGCTTTATTTCGCTTGCAACATGGCTTACACTGCGGTTGTCATTTCTTGTTATGATGCCGAGCAGGTCATCACCAAGGGCCGCATCGACTTTTTCTAGAATTTCACTCTCGTTTGCCCCTTCAGCAAGCCTGATGCATATTTGATTGTAAGGCTTTCTGCCTCCGTATGCGCCTTTGACCTTGTCTTCGTCCACTATCACAAAACCGTATTTCCCAGGGTCAGGCATTATTGATGTGGTGTCCTTTACGGAAAATACGTGCTCACTGCTGAGGGCCAGCGCCTCTATTCGCAGGCTTATTTTCCTGTCATTGAGCTCCAGCTCCAGCTTGTCACCAATTCTTAGGTTGTGATGCTTTGCGAAGGTTTCGTCCAGTATGGCTCCGCTGGAACTTCCAGCCGACCCTTTAATTAGATATGGCCTGTCCAGGGTGTTTTTATCTGATGTTGTGTATACAAGCAGGGTTGGCCTTCCATTTATATTTGCACTGGAGTTGACAGCCAGCCTTTTTTCAGCCTTCTCTACGCCCTCAATATTCCTTATTCTCCACATATCCATTTCCGTGGGGTTTGCAATGGAAACCCAAATGTCAGACAGGTTTGTTGCGGCGTACAGCTCCCTTGAGCGGTCGTCTATTGTCTTCCACATGCTGTCAAGCCCCATCACAACGCTCACGGAAAGAGCAGCCATAACGCATATTGACAAAAACTGCGGCAGGGACTGGCTAATGTCCTTTACAGCTTTTTTAAAAAGAGTTGCTTTCCCCATGAAAATTCCTCCGCAAGATAAGCGTTAATAAAACCCATTTCCATAAAGCATTTATACCCAAACAATAAGCTTTTTCGACGCATTTGAAGACTAAGCTTTTGACATTATGAAAAGCCAGTGTGGAAATACCGCCTGCTGTAATATATAATAATGCTGACTATGCTCGTAGATTGCTTGAATGCCCGGCACGTAATAGCAAGCTTTTGATTTACTGGCATGTATTGAAAATATTTAAATGCGAAGGTGAAACATTATGTATATTGTGAGTTCATGTCTGGCAGGAATTAACTGCAGATACGACGGGAAAAGTAACGAGAATAAGTTTGTGATCGAATTGGTAAAACAAGGCAAAGCTTTGCCTGTATGCCCCGAGGTTCTGGGCGGGCTGCCCATTCCCAGGACATGCTGCGAAATCATAGCGGACAAGAACGGCAATAAAAGTGTAATAGGCAAGGACGGTCGGGATTATACGACGGAATATGAGTTAGGCGCAGAAAAAACATTTGAGATCGCAAAAATAGTAGGCGCAAAAAAGGCCATACTCAAATCAAAAAGCCCTTCCTGCGGCTGCGGACTCATATACGATGGTACGTTTTCAGGCAGATTAATAGAAGGAAATGGCCTGACGGCGGAACTGCTCATAAGAAATGGAATAGATGTCTATACGGAAAACAATTGCAACAACCTATAGCGTCCATAGAAATCCACCTGCGTTTTTCAGCCAGCAGCACATGATTAATCGGGAAATGCAAAACGCCTGAAAAGCTTTAGATCAAGCTTTCCAGGCGATACTTCGACTCAACATATATTGATTCACATATTTACTTGTAAGCCTTCTTGTCAGCCCTAAGAGCAATTATTATGGCTATAACGGCACCGCCCCAAACTGCTCCGCAGCCTATCACCATCATTAAAACAGCACTACCAGCCATAGCTAATCCTCCTTGTTGCCAGAGTGTAAAGGCATTTTATCTTCCCCGGCTGTCCATTTTTTATTGAATAATATGAACGAAACACCAATCATGATTACCACCGCGCCCCAGCCAAATATTATATTCGATATGACTCCGACTGAGTCCTGTTTGAAAAGGCCGGTGAAAATGTTGAAAATATTAGTCACTACTACAGCTCCAAGCAGCAGCGGAGTAAAATATTTGAGCAGGTAATCCCACCATTTCCCTACTCTGAAGTCAGAATATCTGTTGGCTTCCTCCCTGAGCTTTTCGGTTCCGTATATGTGGCTGATTAAGACAACCTCTACGAGGCCAAGTCCTGCAATTATAATGTTGCCCACGTACGAATCGACTATGTCCAGTATATAGTTGAAGCCCGCATAGCTTGCAAAGCAAGCAGAGCCTGCAAGACCGGTCAGGGAGAGTATGCCTATGAGCTTTTCCCTGGATATTTCAAATTTATCCATTGCGGCTGTTGCAAAGGATTCAAGCATAGAAATGCTTGAGGATATTCCCGCGACAAACAGGCAAAAGAAGAAAAAGAATCCCAAAAGCCCCTGAATCACTACACTCGAAGACATAGTTGATATTGCTATAGGGAAGGCTATAAATGCCACGCCTGCGCCTGTTCCAAACGACGTGAATTCCACACCCATATTCTGCACAAGATATCCGAGTGTCGAAAACACGAGGATTCCCGCCACCAGATCGAAGCTCGAGTTCAGCAGCACAGTAATAAAGGCGCTGTTTACAATATCGGCCTTTTCATGCAGATATGAGCCGTAGGCAATCATAACGCCGACCGCCAGTGTTGTCGAGAAGAAAACCTGTGCATACGCCGACACCCAGATCTCCGGGTTCATGATTTTCGAGAAATCCGGCTTGAATAAGCTCTCAAGCCCTATTACCGCGCCATTTAACCTTGTGGCGTTAACCATAAACACCACCATCATAACCAAAAGTACGGGCGTAAATATCGACGACATCTTTTCGATTCCGCCCGATATGCCTTTCTTTACTATCAGCCAGTTGGAAAGCCAGACAAACACAACTGCAACAAGAATGTATATGCTCATGCCTGCTCCAAGGTCAAGGGCGTTGTCTGCGCTTCCCACGACCATTCCCATTATTGGGCCCGGATCCTGCAGCCAGTTCATGATGCCGAAGGCATGTCCCAATGAAAACACCATGAAAATCAGCGAAACTGCTATTATCGCGCAATAATACATCATTACAATTACCGGCACCATGACCTGCAGCCATCCAATCACTTCATATTTTTTGCCCAGCTCCGAAAACGCCTTTACAGAGCCTCCGCGGATTTTTCTGCCATATGAATACTCCATTATCATAAGCGGTATCGCGCAGGTGGCCACCGCAACCAGATATGGAAGGAGGAATGCTCCCCCGCCGTTTTTATATGCTTGAAAAGGAAACCTCCATAAATTCCCCAGGCCTATCGCAGCACCTGCAGCGGCGAAAACAAAACCTTTCCTACTTTGCCAGTTTTCTCTCATATATCTTACCTGCTACTCAAAATATGGACAAACATATCCATATCGAGATTTTTACTGCTTCAACGAACCCCGCCTCAACGATTGCGACGCAACCTGTCTACTACAGTTTTGTATAGCTCTCCACAGTCGTAAATTCCCGAGATAGCCCTCGGTACATATATAAGTGCCTGTTTTAGTTAGGCTGTCTTATATTCCTTAGCATTAGCCAGATTGATTGAAGCATTCAAGTCCCTGTCAATGACAAGCCCGCAGGAACACTTGTATGTTCTCTCGGATAGCTTCAAATCTTTCTTGTGTGCTCCGCACTCGCTGCAAGTTTTTGACGATGGATACCATCTGTCCACGATTCTTACTTCTATGCCGTGGATGCTCGCTTTGTAGGCGAGCTTCGTCCTGAACTCGTAGAACTTTTGCTGCTGCACTGCTTTGGCTAAATGCCTGTTCTTCATCATGCCGCTTACATTGAGGTCTTCAATTGTTATAAAGCTTGGTTTTTGCTTTACAAGCTCGCTGACCGTCTTGCTTATGTAGTCGGCTCTTATGTTTCCCAGTCTTTGATGAAGTTTTTGTACCTTGGTTATCTGTTTTTGGATGTTTTGCCTAGTAGCTTCTCCTTTCTCAGATTTTTTTAGTTTTTTCAGACCTTCGTATTTCCTCGAAAGCCTTCGTTGCTCACGCCTTAGCTTCTTTTCAAGCTTTCTGACCCTTGAGGTCTTATTGATGTTTTTATTGACGGCTCCGTTTGAGCAGACGGCAAAGTCTTTTAGTCCCAAATCCACACCTATCCCTTCCGTATACGGCTTTAGACAGCCAGCTTTGGCATCTTCTTCCACGAGAATTGATACGTAATATCTGTCTGCCTTTTGGGATACCGTGCCACTTGTGACTTTTGAACTTGTCGGTATATAGCCAAACTCCTTGAGCCTAACCCAGCCTAGTGTCGGAACCTTGACCCTGTGCCTTTCAACAGTCCAGTCGGTATTGTTGTTCTTGGGGAAGTACGCCTTCACAAGTTGTCTGTTTTTCTTTTTGAACTTTGGAAAACCGGCTTCGCCCTTGAAAAACTTCTTGAAAGACTTCTCGCCATTCATTATGGCTTGCTTTACAGCTTTTGACGACACTTCCTTAATCCACACATAGTCTGGATTGCTCGGGACAAACTCGTTGTTGAGCCATTTCGAAAAGTCCATGCCTGATACAAAACGTTGCTTTGTTTCATAAATCTCTTTATTGTGTGCGATGTAGAAATTGTATATAAACCTGCATACGCCAATAGTCTGATGGATTTTAGCCTTCTGCTTGATGGTTGGCTTAATTTCGATCTTGTAAGCTCTTTTCAATCTCCTCAACCTCCCTTATTTGTAGTTTTTCACAGGGACATTGATTAACTCTGCAAACTCACTTGTATTATAGTTAGTGTTTACTTGTATACCTCTCACTTCGCAAATACATATCAATACCTTTGACCACACTTGTCTATATTTTTGTCAACTATTGCTCAGCTCCTACACTGAGTTTGCCTTATCTTACAACTTTTCCCCGCATCATTTTTTATCATAATATATAATGACGAACGCCTTTACTGTCTTTGTCCCGGCGTTGTAGAAGGTGTGAGGGCCTTCGGCCGCAAAATTCATGACATCCCCCGGCATTATTTCGTATGTCTTCTCCTCTATATCCACGCTCAGCGTCCCGTCTATCGCGAATATGTACTCCTCCACGCCCTTGCCATGGCCCCTTGATTCCACACTGCTTCCAGGCTCGAATTCCTCCATGTATATCTCAAAGCCTTTCTCCTCGTCAAAACCCAGAACCGACGCGATTTTATAGCCTTCGCCTTCTATCGTCGGATTTATGGCGTCGCTCTTTATGAGATTGACAGTCTCCCTTTCCTTTTTCATGAGGCTGCTGAATGGGATCTTGAGGCCTGTAGCAATTTTCCAGAGCACTGAAATCGTAGGATTTGTGGCACTCCTTTCAATCTCACCGAGCATGCTCTTGCTGATTCCAGTAGCCTCGGAAAGCTGCTCGAGCGTCATATGCCTGTCCTTCCTTATTGTCTTAAGGTTGTTTCCCACTATAACCCTTATATCTTCCATAATCTCCTCCAAAACAATATATTGTATTTATGGACGGTATACCGTATAATATGTTATATAAGATATATATCCATTATACCGCATTCATTTTCTTTGTAAATTAGATAAAGAGATAAAGGAGTTCTGCGTCATGGAAGAAACACTCAAATTAGAAAAAGTCAAAATATCAAGAAATGCCGTTTTCTTCGAGGGGGTCAGAGATTCTCTGCCCATATCGCTTGGCTATATCCCCGTAGCCATAACCTTTGCACTACTTGCGAAATCATACGGCCTTCCAAATTACATAATCGTGCTAATGTCCATGCTTGTTTTCTCAGCTACCAGCCAGTTCATGGCAGTAAATCTGCTTACACTTGCAGCGCCGTATCCAGAGATCATACTGACTACTTTCATTATAAATGCAAAAAACTTTCTTCTCTCTTCGGCGCTGTCGCAAAAAATCGAGCCCTCTGCTTCAAAGAAGCTGCGCAGCCTTATCTCATACTGCATCGGAGATGAGATTTTTATACTCGCAACGGCTCGAAAGGAACGCTATGTGGATCCTGCCTACTTCCTGGGAGTCAACTCAATTCTTTATGTGGCATACGCGGCAGGGACTTTCGTCGGAGCCTACTTCATATCAGACATGAGCCCAGGGATAGCAACCAGCCTTGGCATAACAATTTATGCAATGTTTCTTAGCCTCCTTGTTCCTGCTGTAAAGAAGTCGAGAAAAGCGCTCGTCATAAGCCTGATTGCAATTCTGGCTTCAACTACACTCAGCTATCTCCCGAGCATTTCACTTTCTCCGGGATGGATTGTAATAATAGCCGCAATAGCGGCCGCGGCCGCGGGAGCCTTTATATTCCCTGTGGAGGTGCATGACAATGAATAAGCTGCTCTTTCTTGTTCTCCTCATGGCGCTTGTAGCATACCTTCCAAGAGCCGTACCCATGATATGGCTCAAGAATCTGAAGCTAAGCAGCTTCTGGAAGGGCTTTTTCCACTACTTGCCATTTGCCATGCTGAGCGCGCTGGTTTTCCCCGGCGTATTTTCATCCTGCGGCAACACCGGACTTTCGCTTGCCGGACTTGCAGCTGCAATAGCGCTCTCACTGTTTAACCTCAACTCAACCGTTGTTGTAATGGGATCGGTGCTAACTGTATATTTATTTGGCATATTGTAAATTTTTTATGGTTTTTTCAATACAGTATTTCCATTGGATTGCCTGTATGATAAAATCATCGTAGTAGATAATCAATTTCACTTTTCATTTATCTAATATCCGCATGTTTGCATGTGGATATTGTTTTGTGTTTTGTATGTATTGGAGGTAGTAATATGCAACGACAAATTTCACTTGGAACGGAGCCCGTGGGCAGCCTGCTGCTTAAGTTCTCCACTCCCGCAATAATTGGAATGCTTATAAACGTTCTCTACAACATCGTCGACAGAATATTCATAGGCCAGGGTGTCGGGCCTCTTGCCATATCAGGCGTGGGAATTTCAATGCCCTTCATGACAATAATAATGGCCTTCGGCATGCTCGTGGGCATAGGCGGGGCAGCTCTCATATCGATAAGGCTGGGCGAGAAAAACCACGCCGAGGCCGAAAAGCTCCTCGGCAACACTTTCATGCTGCTTATATTAGTCTCTCTTCTTGTCACTGCGGCGGGACTTATATTCATAGACCCTCTCCTGTACATGTTCGGAGCAAGCTCGGAGACATTTGGCTTTGCAAAGGATTACATCACCATTATAATCGCCGGCACCATCTTGAACTCTGTAGGATTTGGGCTTAACAACTCCATTAGATCTGACGGCAGCCCCAAAACAGCCATGATGACAAACCTTCTCGGAGCAATAACCAACATAATACTCGACTATGTGTTCATAATGCAGCTGGGTATGGGAATAAAAGGAGCAGCTTATGCCACCGTTATAAGCATGGCACTTAACACCATATGGGTACTGAGGTATTTCACTGGACCAAAAAGCTCGCTCAAGTTGAGAGTGAAAAATATGAGGCTCGAGAAAAGCCTCGTGCTCGGTATTTTCTCGATAGGCATGTCGCCTTTTGCCATACAGCTTGCAGCAAGCGTTATAAACGTTATATCAAACAATGCCCTCAAGGTTAACGGCGGCGACTACGCAATAGGCGCCATGAGCATAGCCATAAGCATAGCCATGATATTCCTTATGCCGATAATGGGCCTCAATCAGGGCTCGCAGCCAATAGTCGGCTATAACTACGGTGCGCAATGCTACTCACGGGTCAAAAAAACTCTATACCTGACAATAGCAGCAGCCACGGCAGTATGCGTACTCGGATTCATTCTTGTGCAGGCGGCGCCCACATTTATGATGAGGATATTCACACCTGATGCCGATATAGTATCAATAGGAGCTAGCGGTATTAGGATATTCATGCTGTCGCTGCCTGTTGTCGGCTTCCAGATAATAAGCTCAAACTTTTTCCAGGCCATAGGCAAGGCAAAAATTTCTCTTTTCCTGAGCACCCTAAGGCAGGTAATAATACTAATACCGCTTCTCCTTATACTCCCAAACAGATTCGGTCTGCTCGGCGTGTGGATGTCATACCCAATATCGGACGCATTATCTTCTATGATAACCTTGTGGTTCATAAGAAATGAAATGAAAGTACTCAGCGAAGACAAGTGCAAAGAAGCAGACGAGGTCCTTAAGGTAGGCTGAGCTGAAGAGGCTGGTGAATAAAAGTGGCTGTCTCGAAATGATTCAAAATCATTTCGAGACAGCCACTTTATATTTCTTTCATATTATATCCGAGCCTGGGCACCCGGTGCCCAATATGCTGCGCAAATTTCACTTCACAGAACGCTTACAAAACCTCTATAGCGTCTCCCTGCCGCACTTTTCCTCCTTAATAAGTGAACTAACTCACGACTAAAGTCATACGCTTCCTTCAATCCTTCTATGCACGACTAATATCTGCCGGGGCCGTCGCTGCCACTGTGGCCTTGTCAGCCCTCGAGTTTTCAACATAGAGTATATACACTGCCGCAAATATTCCGCATATACCCAATGCCCTCATAATCCCCATGGGCTCTCCGAAGAGTACTGCGGCCCAAATCACCGCGAGCGCCACCTCCAGCGTGGCGACTATGCCCACTTTTGAAGGCAGAGCCCCCTTGGCTATACCTGTAAAATAAAACCCGAAGGCGCAGAAGGTAGGCACAAGCCCCATCATGATTATTCCGAATATGACATTCGGCTTGCCAAGCATGGGTAATATACCTATGGGGTTGCAAAACGGAGACATAAAAAGTGCTCCGAAACCGAACGAGTATGTCAGCACAGCCCAGTTGCTGTATTTTCTCATGAGCGATTTCCCGATAATGGAGTTGAGCGAGTAGACAAGACCGGCTCCAAGGCCCGAAAGCACTCCAATAACGCTTCCCGTAAGAACGCTGAAATTCCCCATTGTGACAGTCTGAAACACTCCCACGCTGCACACAGCCACAGCAAGCAATTTGAGCGGCGTAATCTTTTCCCCAAATACCATGCGCGATATGAATATGGCAAATATCGGCGCAGTGTACATGAGCGCAGTCGCAGCTGCAACAGATGTCTTCGACACTGAATGGAAGAAGAACATGCTGGTGCCGCTCTGGCATACTATTCCCATTACGGCCAGCTTGAACATTCCGTTTGCGTCAATCTTAAGGTCTTCCTTGTGCCTTATGAATGTAAATGCAAATATGAACAAGAATCCTACAAATATTCTTGCAAATGCCGTCTGCATTGGCTCCAGGTCAGATGCAAGAAACTTGCCGAGCACTCCCTGTACGCTCCAGAATACGGCGGCTAACGCAATAAACAAATATGGCTTGTCCTTCACAACAATTCCCCCAGTCGCTCAAAATTGTCCATTGAGTCGGCGAGCATGCCTTTCCGTAAAATTTTCATTTTTTCCCTATACGCTTATTATATGCCAAACTCGATTACAATTGAATCTGAAAATGTCACTTTAAACAAGTTTGTTCTCTCTTTTTAGTATTTCAAGCAGCTGTTCTATAGGAATTGCGTGTATCGTATTGCCGTTTATTCCTACCGTGGTCTCGGCGGCTATCATGCTGTTTACTACCGCCTCTTCGGTTGCATGCACTACGGCTTCAAAAATCGGGTTCATCCTGTCATTTGGAAGCATATCGACATTTACGTTTTCATGGCGGTTTGATGCCCCGTCGTTTGCGGTTGAGAATGCAACGAATATGTCTCCGGATGAGTTTTCTCCCATTCCGCCTATATTGCCGATGCCAAGCGCTGCGCGCCTTGCCAGCCTTTTTAGCTGATGAGGCAGCAGCGGTGCGTCTGTGGCTATTACTACAATTATCGAACCTGCCCCTGGAGGCGGCGCCGGCGTAGTGTGTATTTCCGGCATGAGGTCGGTCAACTCTTTGCCTACGTGAACTCCTCCTATTTTCAGGTTCTTCCTTTTTCCGTGATTGGCCTGCACGAATACTCCTACCGTATATCCTCCGTCTTCTTCTGCTAAAACTCTTGAAGAGGTTCCCGAGCCGCCTTTGAACTCGTGGCATGTCATCCCCATGCCTCCGCCCACATTTCCTTCCTCCACAAAGCCTCCTGCAGCGGAGTCAAGGGCCTCATAGACGTTTTCTTTCTTCACATGAAAACCATTAATGTCATTGAGCCTTCCGTCATATGTTTCGCCAATTACAGGGAGCAGAAAGAACGAGTCTCCGCTGCAGGGATCGTAGAAGCCCTTTTCATACATCCAGCCTATGCTGCTGTCCCTTACTACTCCAGCGCTATGTGTGTTTGTGATAAGTACCGGGCCTTCCAGAAATCCTGACTCTTCAATCCATGTGGTCCCTGTAAGCTCTCCGTTTCCATTAAGGGCATACCATCCGGAAAAACATGCAGACCATCGCTTGCCTCTTGGCAAAATGGCTGTAACTCCAGTTCTAACTGGACCTTTCCCTACAACCAATTCTCCGTTGCCTGATACAATGGTCGAGTAACCTACCTCCACGCCTGTCACGTCAGTAATTGCATTGTACCTGCCTGTGCTTCCCTCGAATGGTATGCCCATATCTCTCGCTCTTTTTTTCATTCTAATCCCTCCTCATCAATATTAGTGCAATCAGCATGCCTTCAAACACTTCGTGTTGATTATTCTTCATTTTAATGTTTATTTGTCGATATGTCAACATTTTTGTTTGCAATTGTCGCTTCATTGATATAAAATATATATAAAGCATCAGCTTCAAATATGCTGAAAAAAAATACGCTATGCGCATTAAAAGGATATGCTATGACAAAAAATCACGTCCTTAACAGGATAAAGGAAAATTATCATGGATTCACGAACAGCCAAAAAAAAATAGGCTCATATATCCATGCAAACTACAGGAAAGTAATCTATATGACAGCGCTCGAACTGGCAAAAGAGCTTGATGTAAGCGATGCCACCATAATTAGGTTTGCACGGAGCATGGGCTTTTCAAATTTTTCACAGATGCGTGATGCCATCAGAAGCGAAATAAACATCTACGATGCCCCACATGAAAGGCTCTCGAGAAGTTTCGAATTCGAAGGAAACGTGGATTCCCTGCTGCTGCAAGCCGCAAAAAACGACTTTTCGTGCCATGAGCATTTCTACAACAACATAGACTATGCCCTTATAGACGCCGCAGCAGAAGAGATTGGCGCTGCCGATACCATCCATATAGTAGGAATAGGAACAGACATGGTGGTCGCCTTGTTCCTGGAATGGTATCTCACTCAGATGGGCTTTAGGACAGTTTGCTATACAGATGGGGGCTTTGGATTTGCAAATAAGTTTTCGGCTGTAAAATCGGACGATCTTGTGATAATGTGCTGCACGCCGAGGCATCTCAAGGATGAGAAGAGAGCCTTGAAAGCCGCCAGATCAAAGAATGCCCGAATAGTCACCCTGACTACTCCAAGAGCCGTTGACATTATGGCTCTGAGTGATATTAGCCTGACTGTCGAGACAAGGAGCAACGAATTCCTGAACTCATACGTCACATATATGGGCCTATGCAACCTTATTCTCATAAGAGTGCTTGAAAAAGACAAGGACAGGATAGTGAAAAAGCTTGAGGCGAATTCCTCTATTATGAATGAATTCGACCTGTTTGATTAACTAAATTAACTGTAAAAAAAGAGCGCACATGTTTGAATTAAAATCCCACAATTCAAACTAGTGCACTCTTTTTTATGTTGTCAGTGATTTGTCTTTCTCAGACTCTGATTTAGCCTTTTACGGCGCTCGTCCAGTAGAATCGCTCGGATATATATCCCTTGCCTGATACTTCAAACCCGCATTCGGCCAAAAGGCCTTCAAGCTCCTCCTGTGATATCCTTACATCAAGCGGAGGTCCCTGCTCCATCTGGAGCTTTTTCCACTCCATTACTGCAAGCCTTCCTCCCGGCCTTAGCATGCCCCACACAGCTTCAAGCAGTCTCTTTCTGTCGTCCACCTCATGGAACACGTTTGATACTATGCAAAAGTCCACAACGCCTTCCTCGATTGGAAATTCGTACTGGGTAGAAACGAGCGCCTTGATATTGGATATGCTTTCTTTTTCCGCCCTGCGAGTCAATTCTTCGAGCATCGCAGCCGAAATGTCAAATGCATATACAAGTCCCTCGCTCCCCACTATCTGCGCAGCGCTCAGAGAAAAGAATCCTATGCCGCATCCTATATCGGCTGCAGTGTCGCCTTCTCTAAGGCCCAGCATTTCAAGGGTTTCAAGAGGAGGCATCTCTCTTCTTCGCTCCGGGCTGTCAAGCTTTTTCATCATCTTTTCATCGAATATATGTGCCATGAACTCCTCCAAATTGTCTTTTTTCTGCCTTTCTATAGAAATATTCTATCACGGTTTGCATGGGCGGCGCACCGCCACTTTATACTATTCGTATCTGAGGGCCTCAATTGGATCCATTTTGGCAGCCTTGTTCGCAGGATATATCCCGAAGAATATCCCCACACCGCAGGAAAACGAAACGGCTATAACTACCGTCATCATGTTCACAAGACCCGATATTCCCATTATACTGCCTGCTATGGCCGCGGCGCCCACTCCAAGGAGCGTTCCCGCAAGCCCCCCTATGCCCGATATAATCATGGATTCCACAAGAAACTGAAGTAGTATGCTCCGCTTTGTGGCTCCTATGGCCTTCCTTATGCCAATCTCCCGAGTCCTTTCAGTAACAGATACCAGCATTATGTTCATTATCCCTATTCCGCCTACAATAAGCGATATGGCGGCTATTGCCCCGATTACGGCCGAAACTACTCCCAGCACGCTGTCGAGCTGCTGCATCTGCTCCTTAGCGCTCATACCGATGTACATCTCTTCCTCTGGATTTTTTCCCCTTAGCTTGCTCTTTTCGACATACGCAACTATCCTGTCCTTTACAGCATCTACATCCTCAGTCCTCCTGACTATTGCTTCAAACGAACTGTAATTGCCCGTCGAATTGAGCATGCCCCTTAGGGTGTTTACGGGGCAGTAGAGCGTAGTTGAGGGAGCCCCGCCAAATGACTGGTTGAGCTGGTCGAATATCGACTCGGGTTTCTCATAGATGCCTATGACTGTAAACCCTGCTCTCCGCCCTCCAATGTCTACATACAGGCGCTTGCCAAGGGCGCTTTCATTCTTGAAAGCAGCCTGTGCCAGCTTCTTGTCGATTATTGCCACGCTCCGTTGAGATTGCAGGTCGCTTGCCTTCAAAAACCTTCCCTTAGTTAGATTTAGCGCCTCTATCTGGTCGAAGTTGTCATATACTCCCTGCAGGCTTACATTTTCAATAGCCCCGGTGGTCTTCACCTTGCCCTGCATATACTCCACAGGGCTTGCAGCTGCAATATCGTTTGAAAACAGCTTGCCTATCGTTTTTATGTCGTTATCGGAAAATCCATGCTGCTCGGCGTTTACATTTTCATCCTGCCAGTTTATGGTGATGTATATCCTATTGACCCCGAAGCTCTGAAATTCGCTTCCTATCTTCTCCTGGCTGCCCTGGCCGAGAGCCATAATTGTTATTACCGAAGCTATGCCTATTATTATTCCAAGCATTGTGAGGAAAGACCTCATCTTGTTGGCCCATATGCTCGCCACGGCCACCCTGAATATCTCAACAATGTTCATATGCTCACTCCTTAGCAACAGGCACGTCTTTCACTATCTCGCCGTCCCTGAAACTTATGGCTCTCCTGCAGTAGCGCGCTATCTCCATCTCGTGTGTAACTATTATTATTGTCTTGCCCTCATCGTTCAGCTTTGTGAACAGCTCCATAATCTCGTCTCCAGACCTCGTATCGAGATTGCCCGTCGGCTCGTCAGCGAGTATTATGGATGGATCGTTTGCAAGAGCTCTGGCTATGGCTACCCTCTGCCTCTGACCTCCGGAAAGCTCGCTTGGCACGTGGTCGGCCCTGTCTGAAAGCCCTACCTTTGCAAGCAGCTCGAGTGCCTTTTGCCTCATTGGCGCCCTCTTTTCACCCGCATAAACCATAGGGAGCTCCACGTTCTTGAGCGCCGATGTCCTGGCAAGCAGATTGAACGATTGGAACACAAAGCCTATGCTCTTGTTCCTTATGTGCGCAAGCTTGTTTTCCGAAAGCTCGCTTACATCCACGCCGTCGAGCATGTAGCTCCCGGCGCTTGGCCTGTCGAGGCAGCCTATGATATTCATCAGCGTGGACTTTCCGGAACCCGAAGGTCCCATTATCGCTACGAACTCGCCGTCCTCAATATTAAGATTGATGTCCTTTAGCGCATCTACACGTATTTTTTCAGTCTCGTACACCTTGCTTACGCCTTCGAGCTTTATCATTTCTGCTCACCCTTTACCATTACCTTGAGTCCGTCCTTGAACGAATCGTCGGGATTCGCCGCCAGGACATCTCCCGCCTTTAAAAGCGCAGATATCGCTTCGACCTTGAGGTCGCCTTCTATGCCCAGCTCTATTGGTATTTCCCTTAGCTTTCCGCCTTCGATTTTGTATACATAGTGTTTGCCGTCGCTCTTTAGAAGCAGCGCCTCATAGGGCACTACCAGCGCATCCTCCTTCTCCCCTGTGACTATGTCCACATCTGCTGAGAATCCAGTCTTGATACCCGATGGCGGGTCTATTATGTCCAGCTTTACAAGCACGCTCTTTTCAGTCTGGGTTCCTTCAGCCAGCGCGCTCGGAGCGATATATGATATCCTTCCGGCGAGCTTGCTGTCGGGGAAAGCGTCTCCCGTTATTATGGCCTCCTGGCCGATCCTTACCTTGTGTATTTCAAACTGGCTTACATTTGCGTGTACCTGCAGCTTGTCAAGGTTATGAACTACGAACATGGGCTTTTGAAGCCTCGCCTCAATCCCTACCTTGCAGTTTGCATACACTACGGTGCCGTCAACAGGACTTTTAAGCACAGCATCGTCATACTGGCTCTGCGCCAGCTCGAGCGCAAGCCTTTGCTTTTCCACCTGCATCTCCTTTATCTTCCTGGAGCTGCCGCTCTTTTCTTCCTGTATGTCGTTTAGCGATATGTCGTACGAGTTTTTTGCGGAAGCTAGTCGCTTCTGGGCATCGTCGAGTTCCTTCTTGCTTACTGCACCGTTATCATACAGGCTTGCAGTCTTCTCATAGTCGCTCTTGGCGCTTTCGTACTCGATGCGCTTGCTGTCCGCATCCTTCTCAAGCCTGTAAAGCGCCGTGCCTTCCACGCTGTCCTTCAGCTCCCTGTCTGCTATGTCCAGGTCTATCCTGGCCGAATCGAGCCTCGTCCTTAGCACGTCCGTTTCCAGCGCTGCAAGCATCTGGCCTTTGCTCACCCTCTCTCCCTCTTTCACATATACTGCCTTCACGGCATCCTCGAGCTCCGAGTTTATCTCGGCCTCGTCTCCCGATCTTATAGTGCCGCTTATTATCACATCGGAGGTTATCCTGGTCTTATCGACCTGCAGCTTTTCAACCTCGAGCGCTGCACCCTGAGAATTCATTCTGATTATTGTATATGCTGCTACAGCAGAAATTAAAAGCACTGCTGCTATAATTATGAATTTCTTGCTTTTGAACCTGCCCACAAGAGCACCTCCATTTTTTCCATCATAAGAAATCTATACCCTTTTCAAAAAAATCAATTCAAATTCATGGCTTTGCAGGGTCTTATTGTGGGTATCTTGAAAATATGATTATTAACATAATTGTAAAAAGGAAGGTGATATTTATGAAAAGATTGATTCTGCTGCTCTGCATGCTTTTGCCGCTTGTATTTTCGGCCGGCTGTGACAAGGATAATGGCGAAAATGGCTCCAAGCCTCCAGGGCCTCTGACAATCGAAGACTACTATCCGGCAAACGAGAACACCCACTATGTATACGAAGGCATGGGGAACGAGTATGCCTCATACGATGTGTATGTCGACTATGCCGCTGACGGCAAAATCCAGCAGAGGGTAGACAACGGCGGCACTGTCATGGCGAATGTCTTGGAGGTTAGGGATGGCAAGCTTACTAGAGTGTTCGCAAGGGGAGAAGCTTACTACAGAGAAAATTTCCTTGATTCCAGGGAGGGGGCTGAAGACGTCCTTCTTATGGAGCCTCTTGAAAAAGGGACAACCTGGACCCTTTCAGATTCGAGCGTCCGCACAATAACCGGCACAGCTGTGAAAGTGGATACTCCTTCCGGAAGCTATGAGGCTATAGAAGTTACAACAGAAAACCAATACGACAAAACAATAGCATACTACGCAAAGGATGTAGGCCTTGTCAAATCAGTGTTTGTATCCGGCGAGACCGAGGTTACCTCGACGCTCGAAAAGATAGAAAAGAATGTCTCTTTCACTCAAAGGATAAGCTTCTACTATCCTAACATCAATGACAACAAGATTTATTACAGGGAAAAGGACATAAGCTTCAGGACAAACGACGTAACAAGAAAAGCGCTCGAGGATGCCTACAAGGAAACAGCTCCAGAGGGCACCGGAAAGGTTTTTACTGCAAACACCAAAATAAACAGCCTCTACCTGAACAAGGACGGTATGGTATACATCGATTTGAGCTCTGAATTCCTAAGCGAAATGAGCGCCGGGGCCGGGTATGAAAGCATGATGCTCGATAGCATAGCTGCCACGTTCGGGCGCTACTACAACTCTCAAAGGGTCATACTTACAATCGACGGCAATCTCTACGAATCGGGCCATATTGCCCTGCAAAAGGGAGAGTACCTGGAGGCCAATTATGAGGATGCAATAGAGCTCAAATAGCTTGGGCTATACAATAAAATAACCATATGTCAAAGCGCCACAGTCGATTTTCAAGCCAACTGCAGTGCCTCTTGGCGGTATATTATGGACTATTATAGCGTAACAGCTGGGAGTGATATTTTATATGGATAATAAGCGAAAGGTGATTCTCTATATAGCCCAGAGCCTCGACGGCTTCATTGCCGATGAAAATGGCGGCATCGACTGGCTTGCTGCAGTCGAGCTCCCCGGTGAGGATTACGGCTACAGCGACTTTATAAATAACGTAGACACGGTAATAATGGGGCGCCGCACGTATGAAACCGTGCTCTCCTTCGGAATAGAGTTCCCTCACAAGGATATTGAGTGCTATGTCATGTCAACGACACTGGAGGGCTTTAATCCTGATGTCGAGTTCTTCAACGGCGACATAGGCGATCTAATAAGGATGCTCGAGCTTGAGGATGGAAAGGACATATTCATCGACGGAGGCTCGGAAGTTGTACGGGAGCTGCGTGAGAGGGATCTTATCGACGAGTACATCATTTCCATAGTGCCAATACTGCTTGGAAAGGGTACGCGGCTTTTCAAGGAGAGCTCTAATCGCAGAAACTTGAGGCTGCTTGAAAGCAAGGCTTTCGAGTCGGGACTTGTGCAGGTCAGGTATGTGAAGGTTTAGAAATGACCTTGATATTTCACTGATTCCCTAGCGTTACATGAAGCAAATCATGCAGCTCACGAGAATAATAAAAAGGAGCTATAACCGACAGAAGATCTAATTTCTGACGAGTATAGCTCCTTTTTTATCCACTATTTTTTCAATCGACTATTAGTTGACTGGCAATAGTATAGCATTGCTAGTATCTATCGATACTGAGACCATGTTCCCAATGCGATATGAGCTTGGGCTCTGAATGAATGTATTCAATCTAATCCCAGTTAGAGCATGTTCAAGAACGACGCTGTAGGTTTCCCCCTGGTAGCTGAGCTCGGCTATTTTGAAATTCTTGTTTTCGCCAGAAACTATGTGGACCATCGAAGGACGAAGCATGGCTTGGTAAGCGCCGTTTGGCTTGTCGGCAGCAAACTCGGCAATTTCGCTTTTGAAAACGCAATTTCCAACTACTCCATCCAGGTATGCGGCCTCCCCGAAATATTCGGCCACCTGGCGGTTTTCAGGCGAATTGAACATGTTTTCAGGGGTGTCGTACTGCAGCACCCTCCCGTCCATCATGAGGGCTATTTTATTGGACATTGTCAAAGCCTCGTGCCGATCGTGGGTAACTAGCACTGTTGTTATTTTAAATTCCCTGTGAAGCTTAAGCACGAGGCTGCGCATATCCTTGCGCAGATTGACATCGAGACTTGAGAAAGGCTCATCCAGAAGGAGTACGTTCGGCCTGGCCGCCAGGGCTCTTGCCAGCGCAACCCTCTGGATCTGCCCTCCCGACATTTCGTGTGGCATACGCTTTTCGAAGCCTTCAAGCTGAACCTTTGTCAGAAGCTCCGATGCCGCTCTTGAATATTCACGCTTTGACACGCCGCGCATTTTCATGGGAAAGCTTATGTTTTCCGCTGCATTCATATGCGGAAAAAGGCGAAAATCCTGAAAAACTATTACAGTTCCGCGCTTGTGAGCTGGCAGCCTGTCAGCGCATTTTCCACCAAGCACGACAGAGCCGCCTGATTGGGGAATTATTCCTGCTATTGTCTTAAGCAGCGTACTTTTCCCGCAGCCGGAAGCCCCGAGAAGAGAAACAAAGTCGCCCTCCTGCACTGTAAGGTTTATTGATTTTAATATTTTATTGCCGGATAATTCAACTGAGATGTCTTGCAATGAAAGCTCCAATAGTTCCCCTCCTCTACTCCGTTTTCTCATGCCAGAAGGCAAATTTCTTGATGCCAGCTTCTATGGCAACAAAAACAAAAAGCGTGGACAGCACAAACACCAGCGAATACGCGGAGGATATGGTGCGGTCTCCACCCTGAATAAACGGGACCATCATGACAGCAAACGTCTTGACACTCCCTCCCCCAATCATCAGCGTCAGAAAATACTGGCTGAACGATATTATGTAGGCCATGCTTATTGAAGACATTATTCCCGGCAAAAGCAGAGGAAGCATCACATGCCAGAATGTCTTAATCGGCGGAACGCCAAGCACATGGGATTGCATTTCTAGTGACACCCCGACAGCGCGGGTCAGGTCCAGCATAATGTTTATGGTATAGGGAAGTGCGTATATGATGTGTACAAGCATCACCCCCAGCACTGTGTCAGAAAGACCAATGCGTATGAATACGACATGTATTCCCATTGCAAAAGCAGTTCCAGGAACGATTACAGGCAGTATGCTGGCAAACGATATAAGTCCCTTGCCTTTAAAATCATATAGTGCAATAGCTCGAGCACTCATAGTTCCAATGACTGCGGCGGCTAAGGCCACTCCAAGAGAAAGCGCCATGCTTGATATCAGCACGGAAATCACTTTCGAATGGGATCCGAAAAGCTCGTCAACAGAGCGCAGCGAAAAACCCTCCGGGACGAGTCCGGGCCATGCCCATCTGCTTGAAAAACTCCACACAAGCAGCACCAGAAGAGGCACCACAATTGATAGAATGGATGTATAAATAATTATTCCGTGCAAAAAGTGTCTATTTCGTTTCATCAGCATCGCCGCCAATCTGATTGAAGTCTTTTTTCAGCAGCCAGTAATACACTGCCGACATAACAAGCGTCAGCATAAGCATTATGCTGTTCATTGCCATTGCGTAGGGTCGGTGGCGGAGGTCCGGATTGACGTATTCCACATAGGCCTGCACAGGCAGCGCCTTTGGCAGTGTGGCCCCAAGCAGAAATGGCAACTCGTATGCGCCAAATGAGAATGCGAAAATAATTAGAAATGCTTTTTTTACGGCAGGCATGCTGAGCGGCAGCGTAATATGGAAGAACGTCTTTAATTTGCATACTCCGAGGTTTTCAGAAGCCTCACCCAGTGTCGTGCTGACACTTGCCATAAGCGTCAGCGTGAAATAGGCCACAAAAGGGATCTCCTTCCACAGGTATGCGATTATTATCCCTACGTTTTTTTGATCGTAGAGCAGCTGAGGGAAATTTCCCTGCGAGCTCAGCAAGCCCAGAGCATAGAGTATGCGCGCCAGCAAACCGTTTTGAGACAAGAAGGTTACTGCAAACAGCGCCACGACCATGTGGGGTATTAGTATGGGCAGCTTTATGAGCTGAAGCCTCCAGCCGCGTATGCTTCCTGTGTACACAAGGGCTGCGCAAACCAGCACACCAAATACAGTTGCCAGCACTGATGAAACCAAAGCTATCGAAAGGCTTGTTCTCACAGAATCGAGCAATATAGGATTTTGAAAAATCTCCTCATAATATCTTATCGTAAATTCCGAAAGCCCAAGGGCGGGAATATAGCCGAAGCTTTGCAATAGGGCATTTCCAATTCCAAGCAAAAAAAGAACGCCAAGCAGAATGAATGGCAACAAAAGCGCATAGGGCGCTAAGCTTTTCCTTGTACTCCTGCTGCTTAGCGCGCCGCACACCCTCTCATGCAAACGTCCCATTACTTGCCTACAACCTCTTGAGCCCATATTTCTTCGATTATTGGAACAAGCTTGGCAGGCATTTCAGGAAGTCTCTTTGAAAGCAGCTTATCCTGAGGTATTGTTCCCTTGCCTATGTCAACACTGTCAAACATGGCCTTTTCATCATCCGACAGCCTGCCGTATTCCACTACGGGCAGCGCCTTGAGCACAGAAAATTGGCTTGCCTGAAGCTCAGCCGACATTATTTCGTTTATAGCAACCATTGCAGCAGCCTTATTTGGCGAATTTGCCGCTATTGCCATATAGTTTGTGTTTCCTATAGTCCCTTTTTCAAACTGGAAGGCACGGGCCGTTTCCGGGTAAATGCCGTCTTCAATCGAAAGCGCAACAGAGTATGGGCTGTAGCTCATGCTCATTGCAAGCTCACCGTCAGCGAACATGTTGTCCAGCTCAGTCGACGCAGCAGGGAAGGTCCTACCCTCGTTCCACAAATACGGATTCAGCTCTCTCAAATAAGCAAGCGCAGGCTCTATGGCTGCTTTGACAATAGCCTTGTCGGGCTCCATATCCATGAACTGCTCATACCCCACTATGTCGTATATTACGTTTCTAACAAAGGCGCTGCCGGTGAAGTCTGGAAGCGCAGGGTATGTCACCTTGCCCTTGTACTTTTTTACATACTCCATAAGCTCCACTGTATTCTTAGGCGCTTCAGGAGTTACTGCGCTGTCGTTTATCATTACTATCTGCGCCTTGCCGTAAGGGGCCTCATAACCTTCTATAGGGTATCCGAAATCCTTTTGGATTTCCTCTGAATCAGCATCTATATTTTTCTTAAAATTAGGCAGCTTGTCAGCGAATGGTCCGAAAAGCAAACCATTTTCCTTGGCAGAATAGAAGTTTTCTCCGTTTATCCATATCATGTCAATCGAGCCATTTTCCTCACCCGCCTGCTTTTCGCCAGAGAGCTTTGCCAGAATCTGGTCTATGTCCATAGGAATGCGTTCAAGAGTTATATCGTACTTTTCTTTCAGGGCAGGCGCCACTACGGTATCAAGCCACTTGTTTCTCTGCTCGTCTCCACCCCAGCCGTAGAATCTAACTGTGGAACCTTTTGCCTGTTCCACTATCGTTTCAAAATCGGCGCTGGCGTCAAATTCTGCGCCCGGCTTTACTTTGGTACATCCTGTAAATGTCATCAACACAAGCATTGTGCTCAGCAGCAACGCGATTATTCTTCTGCTCATATGTACTTCACTCCCTGTTCTTAATATAGTATACTGTTTGGATTAGAAATGTTTGCAGAGTCCTGAGTGGTGCCTGTATAGCTATGCTCCGCTGCCCATTGCAACATTTAAGTAGGCTGAATATACAGACTCCTCAAACATATCGGGCTCCTTTATTTTAGGCAGCTTAACGCTTATAGCCTTCCCGCCGCCAATGAGAAACCCATTTTCAAGGGATTCAACCGTAGGTGAGATTATAGTCTCGTTTTCCTCAAAAAGCCTCCTGTCCATCAGATAGGCAGCTGCCACAACATCCCAGTTGAAAAATCCGTCAAGCTCGAAGTGGTCTGCCATATAGTCATACCAGTAGGCTGTCTTTTCATATATGTATCGTGCTGCAGGAATTTCAGACTGCTTGAGGCGGCGGTTGTAGCCTGCGCGCGCGAAATATGCTGCAAGGCAGTTGTTTCCCGTTGCGACTGCTAAATTCCTGGCATTAGTCAGCACGCAGAAGGCGGCCTGCGGATCGCATGCAAAATTCAGCTCACCCATAGATCTGCCATTTATCAAAAGAGGCTCCGTCAAGCCTCCCATAAGGACAATCTCACTAATCTTCTCAAAAAATGAGTTATCCTTGAGATAGGCGCAATGCAGGTTTGTCAGCGAGCCCGTGGCCAGAATTGAAATATCCCCCGGATTTTTGTTTACGGCATCAATGAGAAACTCGACTGCCTCGCTTTGGGTTTCATTTGCATTGGCGCAGCCTTTCAGCACAGGTATGTCTGAGCGCCCTATCTCAGCAAGCATTGTATTTGTGTTGGAAAACACAGTCTCGATATCGCTATTGCCGTATGTACTTGTAATACCAATCAAATCTGTGCTCTCGTCACCCAACAGGTATAGCAAGGCAAGACCGTCATCGACATCGCAGGCTTTTACTCCAAAAGTGTTGTCGCAGTCAAAAATGATTTTCTTCAATTTCAGATCCCTCCAATCCGCGTTATCAGCTAGCTATTACACATTAGATTCAATTAATATAATCAACATGCACCTGCCAGATTTGCTGAAATCATTATATATCAGGCATTTTGAAATATCAATCGATTTGATTTTTCTATAATTTGTTAAATGGGGAGTGGAAAATCAATAAATTCGTATAAATGCTGGTAAATGCTGCAAAAGAAGCGGTATACAAGCAGTTTTGCCTTTTATGCATGCTTAGTTACTCTCCGATTCATATAGATATATTTTATAGAAGCCTGCTTTTCTATTTAATTTTTTAATGGTACACTAGCCATTGTTTATTGCTTAAATGATTAAGAGACAGGAATTATAAATTCCTGCCTCTTAATCCAATTCATTAATTTTTTATGCATGTTAAAATAAAGGGTATGGAAACTGCCAGCAAAATCCTGGCTTCTTATATGCTGAAAAGATTCAGAAGAACACCTGCCGCCACCGCCGAGCCTATAACTCCGGCAACGTTAGGCCCCATAGCATGCATGAGCAGGAAATTCGAAGGATTTGCCTTTGCTCCTTCCTTCTGAACTACCCTTGCGGCCATAGGAACTGCAGAAACTCCGGCAGCCCCTATAAGAGGATTTATGCTTCCTCCAGTAAGTCTGTACATAACTTTCCCGAAAAGAACTCCCGATGCGGTTCCCACTGAAAAAGCCATCAGTCCCAATGCAATTATTCCAAGCGTCTGCATTGTAAGAAAAGTATCGGCATTCGCCGTAGCTCCTACAGTAAGTCCCAGTACTATTGTGATAATATACATAAGCGGTCCCTGGGCGGTTTCCACAAGCTTTGGCACAACCTCAGACTCCTTTATGAGGTTTCCAAACATTAGCATTCCCACAAGCGGCGCCGCTGAAGGAAGCAGGAGTATTGTAAGTATGGCTACCACAACAGGAAATATGATTTTTTCCGTCTTTGAAACAGGCCTTAGCTGCTCCATCTTGACAGTTCTTTCCTTTTCTGTCGTCAAAAGCTTCATTATTGGAGGCTGTATTATAGGAACAAGAGCCATGTAGGAATATGCGGCAAGCGCTATAGGGCCCAAAAGGTCCTTTGCAAGCTGGCTTGTCAGATATATTGCCGTCGGCCCGTCAGCTCCGCCGATTATTCCAATAGATGCGGACTGCGGCCCTGTGAAGCCAAGCATTATGGCTCCAAGAAAGGCGAAGAATATGCCAAACTGCGCTGCCGCACCAAGAAGAATGCTCTTGGGATTTGCAATAAGCGGCCCGAAATCAGTGCTGGCCCCTATGCATAGAAATATAAGCGGCGGATATATCCCAAGCTTCGTGCCCATGTACAGGTAATGCAGAAGTCCCTTTTCTTCCATCAGGCCTGAGCTTGGAAGGTTCGCAAGAAGCATTCCAAACGATATTGGTATCAAAAGGTACGGTTCGTACCCCTTCTTTACGGCAAGGTATAAAAATGCACAAGCTATCAAAATCATTATTAGTTCCTTATAAGTCATGGCCGCAAAGCCGGTTGCGTTCCAAAACTGTGCAAGCATCTGTCCCATCTTAAACTCCTTTCATCTTCTGCTTCTTTTCCCTTAGATTTCACAAATAACTATGCTATGTGCAGAAGTTCTTCTCCCGACGCTACCGATGAGCCTCTTGACGCCCTTATCGCCATTATTTTTCCGTCCTTAGGCGCAACAATTTCATTCTCCATCTTCATGGCTTCTAGCACCATTATCACCTGACCTGACTTAACAACATCACCTTCTCTAACCTTTATATCAATTATTGTCCCGGGCATAGGAGCGCTAATGGATTCTGAAGCTCCCGAGTTAGATTGTTTTGGGGCACTCTTTTCTTTTTGCGCTGCCTTTTCAAGAGTTGCAGCTGGTTTTGGGGCTGTCTGGGCGGTTTCACCCATCTCTTCCACTTCAACCTCATATGCCTTGCCGTTTATGTTTATCATGTACTTTTTCATTTCAAATACCTCCTCGACATCTCAAATTTAATTTCCCAACACTTCAAAAATGGCTATCCGACTCTTTTTATGCTCTTTATTCTTATGTTTTTCATTTTGCCGCCGTTTGAAAAAATCACGGATGCCGCAATTACGGCAGCCATGTCCTCCTCATTCTGTGGATTCTCAATATCAATATATACGCCTTCTTCATGGCTTGCATTCGCATTTTCCTTACCAACAGTGCCAGCGTTCTTCTTGAGCCCTCTTTTATGGAATATCAGACTGAACAGCTCGAGAACCTGGCATATTGCAAACAACGCTGCGAATACCACAAGCATACTTAGCCCGCTCACCTTGACAGCCTGAGCCAGCGTTACAGTTTCACCAAGCATTTCTTCACCTCTCTATCTGGATAAATGCAGATTTACATCGATTCCTAGCCAACGCTTACGTTAAGGCTTATGACATCGTCTTCTCCGCTTGCAGATTTTTTTCTGTCCTCAAAGAACTTTTTCGCTACCTGCGGGAAGAGTGCATATGAAAGTACATCCTCCTCGCTTTCATAGAGCCCCTCGATTTCTTTTTTAATGCTTTCCATACTTTCATCAATAAGGTCTGCCGGTCTTACTGTTATGACCTGTTCATCTCCTATTATCTTTTTCCTGATATCAGCGCTGATTTCAACTGGGGCTTTTCCGTAAAGACCTCTTACATAGTCCTTTATCTCTTTTGGAACAAGCTTGTATCTTTCTCCTGTAAGCACGTTGAATACAGCCTGGGTTCCGACCATCTGGCTTAAAGGAGTCACAAGCGGAGGGAATCCAAGATCCGCCCTTACCCTTGGAACCTCCGCAAGCACCTGCTCGTACTTGTCCTGAGCGTTTGAAGTCTGAAGCTGCGACAGAAGGTTTGAAAGCATCCCCCCGGGCACCTGATAACTAAGCGTCTTTGGCTCCGTATACAGCACTTTAATGTTTAGAGTTCCGTCCTGGACATACTTGTCCCTTATAGGCTTGAAGTAAGCTGCAGCCTGATTGAGCGCATCAGTATCCAATCCCGGATTTCTTTTCGTCTCCGAAAAAGCCATTGCCAATGGCTCAGTCGGAGGCTGCGATGTTCCTCCGGAAAGAGGCGAAATCGCAGTGTCTATTATGTCGACGCCGGCGTCGACTGCTCTCATGTATGCCATTGAAGCCACGCCGCTCGTGCAGTGATTGTGAAGCTCTATAGGCAGCTTTGTGCTCTCCTTGAGCCTCTTTACAAGATCGTAGGCATTTTGTGGCGTCAGTATGCCTGCCATGTCCTTTATGCAAATGGAGTCGGCTCCCATCTGCTCCATTTCCTTTACCTTATCTACATAGTAATCCAGCGTGTGAACTATGCTTGTAGTATATGATATTGCGCACTGGCAGTGTCCTCCCTCTCTCTTAATGACCTTCATGGAGGTTTCGAGATTTCTTACGTCGTTTAGCGCATCAAAGAGCCTTATTATATCTATTCCGTTTTCTATTGATTTTGATATGAACCTGTCTACAACTTCATCCGAGTAGTGCCTGTAGCCAAGAAGGTTTTGGCCCCTTAGAAGCATCTGGAGCTTAGTGTTTTTTACCCTCTTTCTTATCTCCCTCAGCCTAGTCCAGGGGTCCTCATTTAGGAATCTAAGACATGAGTCAAAGGTTGCGCCTCCCCACACCTCCATGGAGTGGTACCCTACGCTGTCCATGGTTTCAAGAATCGGCAGAATCTCATCAAGCCTCAGCCTTGTGGCCATAAGCGACTGATGGCCGTCTCGCAGGCCGGTTTCAGTTATCTTGAGTTTTCCCACAGTATCATCCTCCTTTTTTACATGTTTATGCGTTGATCGCATTTTCGATCCTTTCTAGGCCTTCCCTTATGTTCTCCAGAGAAGTCGCATACGAAAGCCTTACGTACCCTTCGGTTCCAAAGCCTATTCCAGGCACCACGGCAACCTTTGCGCTGTCCAGGAGATAGTTTGCAAAATCCATTGAATTTTCTATCTTTACGCCGCCTATTTCTCTTCCCATCAAATTCCTTATGTTCATCATGACATAGAATGCTCCTGCAGGCTTTGTGCATGAGATTCCGTCAATGCAGTTTATCCTGTCAGCCATGAAATTCCTTCTCTCGTCAAATGCCTTTATCATGTCTCCAAGCGTATCCTGCTCTCCTCTAAGCGCTTCAAGGCTTGCATACTGGGCAATCGTGTTTGGATTTGATGTCGCATGGCTTTGAATATTGGCCATTACGCCCGTTATCTGCGCATTCGCTGCTGTATAGCCTATCCTCCAGCCCGTCATCGCATAGCACTTTGAAACGCCATTCACTACTATAGTAAGATCCTTTATTTTCTCTCCAAGGGAAGCTATGCTTATATGCTCTCCCTCATATATAAGCTTTTCATATATCTCATCAGAAATTACATATATGTTTTTCTCAGCAGCTATGTCGGCTATCTCCTGAAGCTCATCTTTTGTGTACACAGCTCCCGTAGGATTGCTAGGACTGTTGAGTATTATCGCCTTAGTCCTCTCATTAATGGCAGACTTGAGATCTTCCATGGAATACTTGAATCCGTTTTCTTCAACCGCTTCCACAAACACAGGAACTGCATCTGCCATCTTTACCAGCTCTGGATAGCTAACCCAATATGGAAGAGGAACTATGACCTCATCCCCCGGATTGCATATCGCCTGGAGTGCATTCGATAGCGAATGCTTCGCCCCGCAGGATACTACAATGTTATTTGGGGAATATGTAAGATTGTTGTCGTTTTTTAGCTTTTCGCATATCGCATCCTTGAGCTCAGGCAGTCCCGATGCTGCAGTGTACCCAAGGCTTCCCGACTCGATTACGCTTATTGCGGCATTTCTTATATTTTCAGGTGTTCTAAAGTCAGGCTCCCCTGCTCCAAAGCTTATTACGTCCTCCCCGCTTGCCTTCATGCTCTTCGCCTTCGCGGTTATTGCAAGTGTTACCGAAGGCGCTATGCTCATGTTTTTTACTGACAGTTTCTTGTTCATTTTGTTCCTCCTCATAATTATGATTTTCAATGTGATAAACCATTTATTTATACCTTGATTTTAACAATCCTCCCAATTTAAATACATGGCTAATGTTAGGTGTTTTGTGGTTATTTGCTTATATTATTTTTTATATTTCGGCATTTTCACGTTTATTCGTTGCTTGTCGCTCTGTCGGCTTATTTTTAATAAGTAGGATTTTGTAGGTTTTTGTATGCGGGTTCGATTATATTTTTCATTGATTTTTCATAAATATGAAAAAAAGACCCAACGGGTCTTTTTCTCATATTTATGTTAAACAGGTAAGGCTTGCTTATGATGCATATTCAGCAGTCATTTTTTCTTCTATGGCATTTTCAGTAGCTGCTACAACCACCGCAGCTGATGTGTCTCCTATTACGTTTACACATGTTCTTGCCATGTCAAGAACTCTGTCTATTCCGGCTATAAGCGCAACTCCTTCAAGAGGAAGCCCAACTGACTGAAGTACAAGCGATAGCATTATAAGTCCGGCTCCCGGAACACCAGCAGTTCCTATGGAACCCAGTGTCGCTGTAAGAACTATGGTTCCCATCTGTGCCAGCGTAAGATCTATTCCGTAGACCTGAGCCACGAACAGTGCGCACACTCCCTGATAGAGAGCCGTTCCGTCCATGTTTATTGTGGCTCCCAGAGGAAGCACGAAGCTTGCAACCTTGTCCGAAACACCCAGGTTATCCTTTACAGCCTTTATGCTCACAGGAAGCGTGCCAGAGCTGCTTGTTGTGCTGAACGCTGTAAGAGCGGCAGGCATTATCCCTTTGAAGAATCTTAGGGGATTTACTCTTCCTATGAATGTAACAGCCGATGAGTAAATCAGTATTGCATGTGCCGCACAGCCTATATAAACGGCTGCAATTACTTTTATCAGAGGAAGCAGCACTGCAGGTCCGTTTTGCGCAACAACAGGAGTAATGAGTCCGAACACTCCGTATGGGGCAAGCTCCATAATGAAGGCTGTTATCTTGTACATTATCTCAGCAAGGCTTTCAAAGAAATCTACAAAAGGCTTTCCTTTTCCCTCTGGAAGAGCAGTAACCCCTATGCCAAGAAAAAGCGCGAACGCTATAATCTGGAGCATATTGCCTTCTACAAGCCCAAGCATAGGATTGCTAGGTATTATATTCAGCAGCGTATCAACAAGGGATGGCGCTTCGCCTGCAGCAGATGCTGCGGCTTCGGCAGGTATGCTGAGCCCCGCTCCCGGATTGAACAGCTTTCCGCATGCAAGTCCGATTGTAACAGCAAATGCAGTCGTAAGCATGTAGTACGTCATAGTCTTTCCGCCTATCCTTCCGAGCGTCTTCACATCACCGATGCTTGCCGCTCCGACAATAAGCGAAGAAAGAACAAGAGGAACTATTACCATCTTGATCATGTTGATGAAAAGCTTGCCGACAGGCTGTATGAATGTCGTGGCTATCTCCGGGTTGTTTCCAAGAGCCAAGCCCGCCGCCACACCTGCCACAAGTCCCAAAAGTATCTTGGTTGTCAAACTCATTTTTTTACCTTTCATACTTCTTTCCTCCTTTTAACATGACAATTTTCCCGGGGACGGAATTTTGAAAATCCAAAATATTGAATAGCTAGATTATTCCGCATCTTTTGCATTCAAGCATTCCATCCCTCTGTTCTAGATTATGTACATGTTAACGTATTCCCTACAAATTAGTACTCAATAAATTTAAAACAGACACGAGAGATTTTTTAATCATCTGAATATTCAGCTGACATTGTTGTATTTTCTATTGTTTGAATGTATGTACAAAGATTAATTCATATATGTATTTCAGCCGAAAAAAACCGGCTTGAAAATCAAGCCGGTTCCTATTCGTCCATTACTGCCATTAGTATTCCCTCAATGAATTTTTTTGCGTTTATCTTGCCTCCATATGACGATTTTCCTCTCAGTAAGTCCATTTCTCTTCTGACTTCTCCAAAATCGAAAAGCGTTGAAGCGTATTTTACAAAAATGTCATTATAGTAGTCTTCTATTCCGAGGTTGGCTATATTAGAAAGAGCGCTTTTTACCGCACGCCTTATTCTTTGCTCTATTGCGCTTTTGTTTACCTCTCCCGTTTCTTCGCTTTCATATTTAGTCTTAAGATGCGAATAGGCGTCCGAAAGCTTGTAATTATACTGTGATCCCTGTTTGCCGCAGCCCATTTCCTCAAGCCATGCGACTATTTCTATTATGTCGGTGCAGCCTGCTTCTCCGAGTATACCAAGCTGGGCTAGCACCTTTTTGACCCTGTCTCTTACGCTGTAGTCTTCGTTCTCTTTCTTATGCCCTTTGCTTTTAAGGAACTCCATACCTTTTATTGCGTTTTCAAATGACTTTATGACGTTTGACATCCTTAGCTTTTCCTTTACGCTCTCTACTACCGACACTACTTCCACGACATTTATAGGCTTGCTTATATAGAACTCTATGCCGTCCATATAGGCTTTAGATATGAGCTCCTTTGAATCGACCTGGGATATCATTATAAACATGCTCTCGCATCCGTACTCTTTAAGCTTTGCAACCATGCTCGCCCCATCCATTCCCGGCATCAGAAGGTCTACAAGCACTATATCGGGCTTTAGCACCATTATTTTTTCAAGCGCCTCGCTGCCATCGCTCGATACTCCAAGGAGGCTTCCCAGATTCTTGTCCCTGATTATATTCGTCAATATCTTCTGTATTACCTTGTCATCGTCGACAATATAAAAGCTAGCATTCATCTGATTTTTGCCCCCTATTCTCTACAGCCTCTCTTGGCAGCTTAAGCTCAAAAACAGTGCATATTCCGTCCTTTTTCCTATGGACCTCCACCTGGCCATTGAAATGGTTTATCACTATTTCATTGACATGTGCAAGTCCTATTCCAGTTGACATTTTTCCCGTTGCCGGATCGTATTTCGTTGAAAACCCAGGCTCAAACAATACCTCCATATTCCCCTCATCTATGCCGCATCCGTCGTCCTCTACTCTCAACACGAAGAATATTGAATCTGCATGCTCGCTAACAGTTATTTTACCCTTTTCCTCTATCGCATCTATGGCATTTGTTATGAGATTATTCAGTACAGATATTATTGGATAAAATTCGCAGGTTGTGAAATCCTCATGACAGCTGAACTCAATCTGTATTTCTTTTCCCTTTTGTGCGACTATTTTCCGAGTGTTTTCCTTCATTATTTCAAATATCTCCGAAATGTTCATTGAGGAGCTCTTGTTTTTCTCAGAAAGCACATTCTCCATGCCGTCCACCACCCTGTAATAGTCCTTTTTTATCTCGTGTATGTTTTTTGCCACTGTAAGGGCCTCTTCCTTCATTTCGCCCGCTCCAAGCTCTCTGTAGAGTCTGTAGCTCCTGCGCATCGTGTCTTCTATATCGTTCATTGACTTTCTGAGAAAAAAAAGCTCCGACTTGAGGCTGGATATGAAAAGCATCATCTCCCTGTATCGCTCTTCCTTTTTTTCCCTGTCATATCTGTTTTTGTAGTAAATTGAATATGTGTAGAATGCATATGTCAGAACGGATCTTATAAGGCCTATTACAATTATTTCATATACTGCATGCGAGAAATCGAATTGATTTGATGTGCTCCGATATGAGATTTCCGCTATGTTGCCCGCGCTGTCGCAAAACCACAGCGAAATAATAAAGAGCAGGGGATTGTCCGCCTTTTCCCTAATCCTGAAGAGCTCAAATAAAATTCCGAAAAGTATGTAGAATATTGCCACCGGGAAAAAATTTGCAAACAGATCCTCAAAAGGGACCGCCCGGCTTAGTGATACGTATTCTACAAAAGCTCTGAAAAACGGCATAGCCAAGGCCACAATGAAGCTGACGGCTATTGCTGAAACCTGCCTGAAATACAGCAGAAGTATCGAAAGAGTCATCACAGCCATTGAAATCCTGAACCAGCCAGTCACGGGCGAAAGGTACAGCTGCCCCATAAAAACTGTTACCGCAGCCGCCATTGCAGTTTGCTCGATTTTTTCCCTTTTCCACATATCACTAAGCCTCCGTTGCCTTATGATTAAATTGTATAGCAAAAAAACACAATCGGTCCATATTTCAAATAAATCATTTCAGCCTTTTAGCATTAATAAATAATGCAAAGCAAGTCTAATTCTTTTAATTTTAATTCCGGCTTGCATTCGGGTTGTTTTTCACGCTTCATTTAATATTTCCGCTGCTGCCATTTGCAATGGTTTCACCTCTGACAGTCAATAAAGTTCCTATTTTCCCTCTGCCCTTTATGACAAATCCCTTATCCTGCAGCTTATCAAGCCTGTTCCTGATTTGGTGGCTTGTAATGTATATGCCCTGTTTTTTAACATACTCGCTTATTTTGTCCCTGCCGACAACTTCGCCTCTTGACTTCAAAACGTATATAGCCTGAAGTATCAAAAGTTCCTGCGAGCTCAAAAGCTTCTGTTCCATGCTTGAGTCGCATACTGCGGCTTGCCCTCTCACAAAATAATGATTTTCAGGCATTTCATCCGCCGTAAGCACATTTTCTTTCCTCACAGCCAGCATATATGAAATTGTGTTTTTAAGCTCCCTTATGTTGCCATGCCAGTCCTGCTGGACAAGTCTTTCAATCACGTCGTCAAAAACACTTATGCAGTCTGAGGTGTCAGTCTTTACAAAGTGCCTTACAAGCTCCTCTATGTCTTCCTTCCTGCTTCTTAGTGGAGGTATCTTTACATGGCCTATCTTGAGCCTGTAATAAAGATCTTCCCTGAATTTTTTTTCACTTACCATCTGGACCAGATTTCTGTTCGTGGCTGCTATAATTCTTACATCTACAGAATTTATCTTTCTGGCGCCAATCCTCATTACCTCCTTTTCCTGAAGAACTCTCAGAAGACGCGCTTGCACCTTGATCGAAATGTCGCCTATCTCATCCAGGAATATGGTCCCGCCGTCTGCCTGCTCAAAAAGGCCTGCCTTTCCTCCCTTTAGCGCCCCTGTAAATGCACCTTCCTCATAGCCAAAGAGCTCGCTTTCAATGAGCTCATCGGGAAGAGCGCTGAAGTTGACCGCAAGAAACGGCCCCGCCGCCCTGTCTGATGAGTTGTGGATGGCGCTTGCAAAAAGCTCCTTTCCAGTTCCGCTTTCACCCTCTATCAGTATTGTCAGATCACTGCCGGCGAGTCTTGCACAGATTTCCTTTGTCCTGTTTATCTGGGCTGAGCTTCCGATTATATCGTCAAATGTATATTTGGCATAGAAGCCCTTGTTTACGAGCTCCCTCTTTATCTTTTCATTTTCTTCAATCGCCTGTCTTGCACTCCTTATTATGGCTATGAAAGAATTGTTTTTCGTCAGAAATATTTTATTGACCACCATTTCAAAGCCGTCCATGCTTATGACTTCTGTTTTTTGCGTTTCAGGGCTCATGAGAATCTCTGCGAGCTTTTTGCTGCACACCACGTCCTTTATATGCCTGTCAATAACCTTATATCCGCTTGAAATCTGAAGCATTTTTTTTAGGTTTTCATTGAATACTCTTACAACGCCTTTATGGTCGTACACAAGTATACCATCGTTAAAACCGTCAATGACAATGTTGAGGTCTTCGTACAGCAGCCCTATTTCCTGTGTAGACCTTGCAAGCCTTTTCGCCACGTTTGTCAGCTTTACAAGATATTTGTCAGAAAATCTTCCAGCCCTTTCGTCCAGGGCATCCAGCCTGTTTAGCACCTCTGCTATTGTGGGAAAGTCTATTATCCTTATTCCTATATCATAGACTTCCTTCATTCCAGGCGGGACCTTATCCATCTCCCCTGCTGTTATACATACATCTATGCCCCCGGGAATTTCCCCGGAGCCCGGATAGCATGGAATGTAGTTTATATGATCTATTCCAAGCCTTTTGAGCGTATTAATGCTCTCAAATGTCGTCTTCTTGGAATCGTTTACGAATAATACGTTTGTCCCCTTTGGAATAAGCACTATTTTGTCTACAAAATCATAATTGATTGTTCTTCTGGCAACCACGACTTCAGTAGCGCTCTCGAGCACAAAACTCCCTTCAAGCTGGCTGCGCATAGTCTCGCTTGAAAGCACAAGCAGCTGCCCTGCTTCAAAATTGTCGAGTCCCTTTTCCATGGAATAGCCCTTTATTTCTGCGATGTCTGATATGTACTCGCCCAACTGTCCTTCAAGATAAATCCTTGCCAGTTCAGTCAGCGCTATCAGCGAAACCCGTTTTTTCAATATCTTCCCTCCCCAATGCCTAATGGTGTTGCAAGCTCCCAATGGCGCTTTTATTCCCCCATTATATCACCATATGGAACCCAAACAGATTAGATTTATGATTTTCAGCAAGTATGCTGCGCCCTTTCAATTCTTTTTTTTTCGCAGACGTTCATTTTTTTTACTCCCAATCCCAGTCATGTCAACGTCTATAAGTGCAATTTTCGATCATCATATAAATTCCTATTCCGCCAAACCCACTTTGGTATATTTCTTGCTTTATGAGTATTCAAACACGGCATGAACCTACGCCGCCAAATCAAAAGGGGGAATGGAAAATGAGCAAAACACTAGGCATTCTTGGTGGAATGGGTCCTATGGCGACAGTCACACTTTTTAAAAAGGTGATATCTATGACTAGAGCAAACTGTGACCAGGAGCATATTCACCAGATAATAGACAGCAACACTCAAATACCAGACAGAACCTCATACATATTGGGCAAAGGCGAAGATCCGGCTCCCTATCTTGTGGAGTCTGCGTTGCGACTTGAAAAAATGGGTGCAGATTTTATAATAATGCCGTGCAATACGGCTCATTACTTCTATGAGAGAATAACACAAAGCATAGGTATCCCGCTTTTAAACATGGTCGAATTGACAGCCGAATTTTCTTTTGATACTTGCGGCAGCAACGCGAAAGTGGGCCTGCTTGCCACAGATGGAACGTGCAGCTCCGGAGTATACGACAAATATTTTGAACTTCAAAATACGGAGCTTGTTAAACCTGACCCTGATTTTCAAAGGCTTATAATGGATTTCATATACGGAATTAAGAAGGGTTCTGATGCGGATATCGACAAGCTAATCAATGCAGTTCAGAATCTCAGGGACAAGGGCGCCCAGACATTCATACTTGGCTGCACAGAGCTTTCATTCGCCAAGGACGAGTATAGCTTGAAGGGCAATTTCATAGATCCTTTAAATGTAATAGCCCAAAGAGCAGTCGAATTCGCCTTAGGATAGAAACCCCTATATACTTATTGGCGACCACCTGCATAAAAAAGAGGGATTACAACTAAAATGTAATTCCCTCTTTCCACAAAACAAGTATTATTTATTGTTTATCAGCATTATGCCTGCATAACAAAGAAATAGTATCCGTAGTATCCGCTGTACTTCCTGAACATATCAATCTCAACAAGGCCATTGTCCAGCAGCTCTATTGCCTCAGGCTGGTCTGTGTATTTCTTCTTGAGCTGTCCTATGCGCTCTTCGAGGGGCCCGTAATAGTTCTTCCACCACGCAGATTCCGGTATCATAAAGCAATCCAGCAGCTTGTATCCGAGCTTTTCAACTATCGCCTTGTTTATGCTGAGGGTATTCATTTCCGGGGCTTCCCTCTCCCAAAAATGTCTTATTTCATCGGGTAATTCGTCCATATCATCGCATGACCAGCACATGTCAGATACCACGATGTATCCTCCATCTTTGAGGAGCTTCCTCCATTCCATAAGACCGTTCTCAAAACCCATTATATAAATGGCCGCCTCAGCCCAAATGATGTCAAAGCTTGCATTTGCAAAGCCCATGTTAAACATTGATCCATTTATAATGTCAATCTTTTCGAGTACGCCGGCATGTTTCGCCCTGCGTTTTAGCTCATTGAGAAACATCTGATTTATATCAAGCGCCGTTATCCTTCCGTTTATCTTTCTTGCCAGCTCAATTGTTTGTTCTCCCGGTCCGCAGCCTATATCAAGTACATGTAGCCCTCTGGGCAAAAAACCGAGCACGGAAATCGCCCTCCTGGTCTCCTCGTTGTCTCCGGGTCCTTCTCGCGGGAGGTTCATGAACATTTCTTCTGTTATTATGTCGCTCATCCTGTCATCCATAATTCCACCTCCAAAAACTGCAGTTTCATTTATATTTAATACCCAAATTCCGGCGCTTCACTACCATATGTGTATATTGCAGCATATAATTCGAAAAATATCCGAACTTTCATCCCAACATTGAAATTTCTAGCACGTATTCCGAATGTCAATCTTACGATATTCGGAAATTCTATCGCAATTTGAAAACTTCAAAAAGTAATATGTATACAGTATATCTTATAAAATATAGAATTTTCGGTCTGGGTTTTGGTATATAATAAAAATATGGATACTAAATCACTTTCACACAAAAAACTGGGACAAAGAAAAAACATGCCCGATATAATCGCCGAAGCACTCAGGGAAGCCATACTCAACGGGGAGCTAAAGGGAGGAGAATCGCTAAAGCAGGAAGAAATAGCCGGCATTTTCAACGCCAGCATGATACCCGTAAGAGAAGCTCTACGTAGGCTCGAAGCGCAAGGGCTCGTGAAAATTTTCCCAAACAAAGGTGCTATAGTGAGCGCGCTGTCGGCTGACGAAGTCCGTGAGCTATTCGAGATAAGAATACTTCTCGAAAAAGGAGCTTTGGAGTTCGCGATAGACAACCTCACAGATGAGGATTTAACATACGCCGAATCAATACTCACGCAGATGGACTGCATCACGGACGGAAGCACACTCAGCCAGCTGAACTGGAAATTCCACTTCACCATATACAAGGCCAGCGGAAGAATGAGGCTCATGGAACTCATCGAAAACATGCATCTCAATGTGGAACGCTACATGAGAATATATCTGCTTGATATGCACTACCACCCAACTTCTCAGGAAGAACACTACAAGCTGCTCGAGGCATGTAAAGTAAAGGACAGCACAACGGCATGCTCTCTCCTGCAGAATCATATGGAAAAAGCGTGCAACCTGCTTGCAGAGTTTTTGTCGTCACAAACCAATTAAAAATTAATCAGGAGGTTTATGTAATGAATTCTGAGAGAATCGAAAAGATAAGGCAGGAATACCTGAATACAAGGCCTGCCATATGCGTTGAAAGAACGATAGCCTTCACCGAGTCCCACAAGCAAACCGAGGGTCAGCCGCTTATACTAAGGAGGGCCAAGGCCTTCAATCATCTTTGCAATACGCTGCCTACGACTATATTCGAAGGCGAGCTCGTCGTCGGAACGCCCGGAATATATAAACGCTCAGGTTTCATATGCCCTGAGTTCTCGTGGAAATGGGTCGAGGAGGAGATGGACTCCTTCGAATCCAGAAGCCAGGACCCTTACACTATAGGCGACGAGCAAAAAGCTATACTTAAAAACGACATATTCCACTACTGGAAAGGCAAATCACTCGAAGAGACATTCCTTGCAAGACTTCCGGAAGAAACGGCAAGAATAGGTGTTGACACCGGAATAATAGACAACGACTCGAAATGGCGAAGCGCAGTAGGCGAGATAACTCCTGACTACCAGGACATAATATTCGTAAAGGGTTTTGCAGGCATTAAACAGGAGGCGCTTGAAAAGCTTGAAGGCATAGAGCCTATTTCGAACGAAAACATAGACAAAATAAACTTCTACAAGGCGGCAGTGGAATCATGCGATGCCATAGTGACTCTTGCCAACCGCTTCTCAAAAACGGCTCTAGACATGGCAGCCCGGGAAAATGAAACTCAAAGAAAAATAGAGCTGCTCGAGATATCCAGGATATGCTCTGTAGTTCCCGAAAATCCACCGCAAACCTTCCACGAAGCGCTACAGACTGTGTGGTTTGTCCAGCTCGGCTCTATACTTTCGGAAAACTCGCTTGCGCTGAATCTCGGCAGATTCGACCAGTACATCTATCCTTTCTACAAGAAGGATTTCGAAAGCGGAAGGATTACAAGGGAGCAGGCCCTTGAGCTCATAGAGTGCCTGTGGCTGAAGCTCTCAGAATGGGCATGGGCCATATCTAAAAATACGGCCCAGTACTTTGCAGGCTACAATGCATTCCAGAACCTGACAGTAGGTGGAAGAACACGTGACGGCAGAGACGCCACAAATGAAGTGTCGTACCTCTGTCTGGAAGCCACCAGAAACGTCAAGACCCACCAGCCAGGCCTTAGCGTGAGGATACACGCTGACTCACCGGATGAATTCCTTATGGCTGTATGCGAGCTTGTAAAGGAGGGCACGGGCTTCCCTGCAATACACAACGACAGGGCCGGCTACGAAATGCTTCTCAATGCAGGCCTCTCGCCAGAGGATGCGCGCGACTGGAGCAACTGCGGCTGCGTGGTGCCACACTTCAGGAAAGTCGGGGAATGGACATCGGCAGTAAACGTCAATCTGCCTGCGGCTTTCGAATACGCTACAAACAGGGGCAGGAGCAGGATTACAGGAGAGCTCATGGGGCTTGATGAGGTTTCGCCCAATGCTTTCGCCAGCTTTGAGGATGTCAAGCAGGCCTTCTACAAGCAGCTTGCCAATCTTGTAAAGCACTCTGTAATAGCTTCCGTTGTTGCCCAGAAGGTCCATACCGAGATAGTCCCAAGGCCGTACCTCTCGCTGCTTGTGGACGGCTGCATGGAAAAAGGCCTGGATCTCAGCCGCGGCGGAGCACTCTACAACGTGGGTCCTGTGCTTACAGGCATAGGCATAGCCAACGCCGCAAACTCGCTTGCGGCCATAAAAAGACTCGTGTTCGACCAGAAAGCCGTAAGCATGTCTCAGCTGTGCTCGGCTCTTGATGCAGATTGGAATGGCTTTGAGGACCTTAGAAAAACGGCCCTTGAATGCCCTAAATACGGCAATGACGATGACTATGTGGATTCGCTTGTTGTCGAAATATCCGACTTCTACAACAGGGAGATCAAAAAGTACAAGGACATATTCGGTTCGCCTTTCAACTCGGCTTTCATGGGGATATCCAACTATATCCCTACAGGCAGCATAATAGGCGCTACACCTGACGGCAGGATGGCTAAGGCTCCGCTTACAGAAGGAGTGTCTCCTCATGCAGGAACAGACATAACAAGCCCAACGGCGGCAATGCGCTCCGCGGCTAAAATAAACCACGACGTGCATTCCGGCGGAACTCTGCTCAACATCAAACTTTCGCCTGAGCTTCTTTCGTCACAGAGAAACCTCAAAAACCTGGCGGCTCTCATAAGGGCTTACTTCTCGCTTGGAGCGTTCCACGTCCAGTTCAATGTGATTTCAAGGGAGACACTTCTAGCTGCGCAGGCCAAGCCTGAGGAGTACAAGGACCTCCTGGTCAGGGTTGCCGGCTACAGCACACAGTTCGTAAACCTGTCAAAGCAGATGCAGGATGCGATAATAGCCAGAACGACATACGAGGAAATATAACACTGACCTGTCAGGCGGGGCTTTGGCTCCGCCTCATTCAACATATCTAAAGGACGGTATTATAATGACAAACAGGGAAAGCTTAGAAAAAACCGAAGGCATAATATTCGAAATGCAGCGCTGGTCACTTCACGACGGTGATGGCATAAGAAGCACAATATTCATGAAGGGCTGCCCCCTAAGATGCAAGTGGTGCCACAATCCGGAGTCATGGCGGATTAAGCCTGAAATACTGTTTTTCAAGGAAAAGTGCACAGGCTGCGGGAAATGCGCACAGATATGCCCCACAGGCGCAGCTTCGCAGTCCGGCGACAAGGCAAGCTTCGAGAGGTCAGAGTGCATAATGTGTCTTGAGTGTCTCAACTCTTGCCAAAGCAAGGCCTTGAAGCTATACGGAAATAAAATCACAGCCGGCGAGCTTTTCCAAAAAATCAAGCGTGACTCCGTCTTCTACAGGGAATCGGGGGGCGGAGTGACCTTTTCGGGCGGCGAACCCACTATGCAGCCTAAATTCCTGGATGCCATGGTGAGACTGTGCGCATCTGCCGGAATAGACACAGCAATCGAAACGTGCGCCTATTTTGAATGGGAAAAACTCAAGGATACAATTGAGCTGATAGATTTTGTTTTCATCGACTTAAAGCACATGGACAACCAGGCGCACAAGGAGCTAACCGGTGCTCCAAACTGCGGAATACTCAAAAACATAGTCAGGATATCCGACATGAATAAGAAACCAGTAATAAGGATTCCTCTCATGGCAGGCGTAAACGACGGCGATAATCTAAGGGCGACTCTTGATTTCATATCAAAGAATGTCAACGCTGCAGGTGTCGAGCTTCTGCCCTACCACAGCTTCGGCGAAAGCAAGTACCCGGCTCTGGGCCTTGAATACAGCCACGCCTTCAAGACGCCGTCTGCGCAGGCCCTGCAGGAGGGGAGAGAGCTTATAAAATCGTTCGGACTCAGTGTAATAGATTACAAATAGCACAGTGCCGCATCCCTTTATATTATGGGTGCGGCACTTATTTTTTTACATAAAAGCATTTTCCTATGAATGGTATTCCCGGTCTGGTTCCCGAGCCACTACAACACAATTCCTGCCACCGTGCTTTGCACGGTAAAGCGCTTCGTCCACACGAGCATACCAACTGCTGAATGCTTCCGATTCGGCACGTTCTGCCACACCTATGCTGGCTGTTTGTTTTCCCATTGTCGGGTGCATATGAATTTCTATGGCGGAACGAATTTTTTCGGATGCTGCCACAGCTCCCTCTATAGAAGTTTTAGGCATGAGTACAATAAACTCTTCTCCTCCGAACCTGGCCAAGATGTCTGATTTGCGCAAGGTTCTCTCTATGGTTTGTGCCGTTGATTTCAACAGCTCGTCTCCCGCTGGGTGTCCCCATGTGTCATTTACCTGCTTGAATTGATCCAAATCTATTAGCGCTATAGAAATCGCCTCGCCAGTAATATCAGCCATGCCAGTCTGCTGAGCTATGATTGATTCAAAGAAGTGTCTGTTGTAAAGACTCGTCAACTCGTCCTTTGTCGCGCTCATGCGCAAGCGTTCCTCTAGCACGCGCTTCTCAGTCACATCCCTGGCTGAAGAATAAATATATTTCCCGCTACCTATTTGAGCATGCCACTCGATATATCTTTCCGAACCGTCTTTGCATCTGCATCTTGCAGTAAATGCGGAAACCGTCTTATTTTCAAGCAGCTCCCTGTAAACATTCAACATGAACATTGTATCATCCTTATGTACCAGAGACAAAATGCTTCTACCTTCAAGTTCCTCCGTATTGTAACCTAAAATTTCTTCAAATCTCTTGTTCACCTTGTGGAATTTTCCGTCTGTGTCGACAACACAAAGCATGTCCAGATTTATATTAAGGAATTCGGCTATCTCTCTTTCCTGCTCGTATTCCTTCGTTATATCCCTAAAGGACACTACAACGCCTGACAGTTCTCCAGCATCAGAGATTATTCCAGCTGCGCTGCCCAATATGTAGCTTTCAGAGCCATCTCTGGAAATCAAGCTTATATACCTGTCTGATCGAATGTTTTTGCCCGTTTCCAGCACATGGGCTACAGGATTATACCTTCGTTCTCTAGTCTCGATATTTATATTGTTGTACACCTCATGAAAGTCCCTGCCTAAGGCTTCCTCTTTCGTCCAGCCTGTGTATTTTTCTGCAACTGCGTTCATCAGCGTTATTCTCCCGGCCTTGTCGGCAACAATAATGCCCTCTGCAATCGAAAAAAACGTAGTTTCAAGGAGCTCCTTTTCTCTTTTGAGCAGCTCTTCGCTTTTTTTACGCTTTTCAATTTGATTCATTGATATAATCAAAAATACACTTATCAGCAGAATCGGCAAGGCTGAAGCGGCAGCTTTTCCTGCGACAAGCCACATAGGAACAATATAGAACAGCTTCCAGGGCGCTTCACTAAAACTCGCTAAATATATGTAATAGCCGTCCAATATTTGCACTTCATTTAATTTCAATTTCTTAAGTTTTTCAAAGTCCTTTGCCGGGATTTTCATCAACGCGTCCAATTCACTATCAGAGACATTGGAAATTCTGCTATGGCTGACTGACAGAATAGAGTTAGTATCTTCAATCAAATAGCCTTCATAGTCTGAAGCTATTATTTTAGCCAGCCAGGCTGTAGTCAAGTCAAGGGAAACAACTCCCTTGAAATTATCCTTGTCGTATATTGGCGCTGACAATGTAATCATGGTCCCTTTTCCTGCCTCGTCTATATAGGCGGGTGACCATACAATTCTGCGAAACGGATTATGGAGCGGATTCGCGATTTTATAGAATTCAACTGTTTTTAATTTTTCTAAAAACGTGAAATCCTTTGACGAAATCCAGGGATACATGTTAACGAAATTATTCTCGCTGGTGTAGTAAAGCCATGCAACTTCAGGGAATTTTTCATAGTGGCTGCCGAAAAACTTATTGTACTGAAGGGCCAGGTTCAGCTCATCCCTGACCTTGCCGCTCTCGGGAATTTCCCCCAAACCTGTAATGTTTCCAACAGCTTTTTCTTGAGGAGTTCCTTCTGCAGCATCCATGCTGAAGCTGTCGCTCTTCGGATCATATTTCAAAAGTCCATAAAACTCGGAATCTGAACTCGAGCCATGTTCGAAAAAGGTATTGCCGTGTATCATCATGCTTTTAATGAAATTGCTGCTCATTCTTATGTGCTCCCTGAGGAGGAATTCCTTGGACATCGCCGTGTTTTCAAATTCGTCTATAAGCGAATTATATTTGCTGTAATAAGATATGCTTACAACGACTACGCTAAGCAACAGTGCAATAATCTTATAGGCCTTTTTAATGTTAACACCTCCCCCACTTCCTTCTTCTTATTTTAAGCCGTCTACTTTTTAATGTCTACACTGCATTTGTGAATTTTGCATAATTTTCATATAATTTGCATTAGAAAATATGGACTAAAGTCATGCTGCCATGACAGTCTGACCTAAAAAGCAAAAAATATTTTCAACTCATCATAATATACAAGGCAATGTCTGCTGCAAATATGATAATCGGATTTTCAAGGCCTACATTTGGATATAAATATACTATGCGGATACCGATACTGAATTAAACTTCAAACATTACCATACAGGAGGTCGTTTTTATGAATAAAATAATCAAAAGAAGCTGGCAAAACTTTCTATTGGCCCTAGCGCTTGTGCTCGGATTTGCCATGCTGCCCGCCAAAGAGTCCTTTGCCGCCAGCGACATAAGACTTGTAATTGACGGCATGGAAATTTCAGGCTCGCCTTCTCCTTTCATAGAAAGCGGCAGGACACTTGTGCCGGTGAGACTTGTGTCTGAACAGCTTGGAGCGCAGGTAATGTGGAACGGACAAGATAGGACTGTCAGCATCACAAAAGGCAGCCGCTCGGTGCTTCTCAGAATCGACAGCCGCCTCGTGGCGTACGGCGGCGGCGGAACCGAATCCTACAACCTAACTGATGTGTCTCCAAAGATCGTAGGCGATAGGACATTCGTTCCCCTTCGCCTTGTAAGCAACGCCCTCGGCGTTGGCATAAAATGGGACAATGCCAGCAGGACTGTCTTTGTGGATTCCTCTGTGACGTCCGCTATTGAACCTTTCTTTGATATGAAAATATCGTCGCTATTTCCAAATGAGACGATTACAGGATCAGCCGTGCTGAAATCCGAATTTCAAAGCGAAATCCCCTCAGGCGCCACGATAAAATATCTCCTCATTGACCCCGCTACGGCAAGAGGCATAGTCATTGCTCAAGGTAATCAGATTGGCGGAGAATACAAATATCTGCCCAACCTAAGCGATAAAGGTAAGCGAGTCATGGTGACCGCCGTTTACGACGCTAACGGACACTTCTTATCAGGCGATGCCGTTCCGGTGCAGCTTGCCGTCGTTCCGTCCGTCTCCCTTACGGGAATCGAGGAGGGCCAGACCATAAGCGATAGCGTTTCGCTCGGCGCAAAGACCAATTTTTCGGCTGCATATGTCACCTACGAGATAACAAGCCGAAACGGAAGCAAAATATTTGCCACAGAAGAGTCGGACCCCTACGGCCAGTACAAGTGGACGCCTATGCTGGAGGACAACGGCGATGTTTCATTCAAGGTGACGGCTTACGACCACAGCGGAAATGCCTACTCCAGCCCTTCTGTTGCAACAAGCGCAAGCATCTATCCTGACTCTGCCGTAAAGGCCAGGGCACAAGTGGAGCGCAGGCTTGAGCTAAGAGGCGTAAAGCCGGGCGACGCTGTAGACAAGCCCGTCACGCTCTGGGCGGACAGGAACTTCGATGTCAGCCGGACAGACTACATCCTGCGGGATATGAATACCGGAGCGGAGCAAATCCTGAAATCTACAGGCTACGAAAGCTTCAAGTGGTTCCCGGGACCGGAGCTTAAGGGCGGCTGGGAGCTTATGGTGCGTGTGACAGATACAAGGGGGGCTTCATATGAAAGCATGCCTATAAATGTCAGTGTTCCGGGGACGCCAAAACTTCTATTGAGCGGCGTTGGACCTAATCAAGTCATAACAGGCCAGGTGAAACTGAAAGTCCAGAGCAATGTCGCGCTTGACAGCATAAGCTTTGCCCTGGTAAATCCAACTACAGGCACACGCATGGTCATAGCAGGCGGAATTGACGCCCTGGCCGAATACTCATATACGCCAGCCTCCGTAGATGGCGGCTCGTGGAATATGGAGGCCACAGGCACATACGATTCAGGCAAGGCAATCACGAGTGAAATGGTTCCGCTCACCGTGTATACAGGCAAAATCTATACGCCGGTGCCTATAATTGAAAAGGACAAATTCCTCGGCATGGCGTCCCAAATGGGACAAAACTCTCAGCAAATGACCGGAATGTCGGCGGCTCTTCAGACAGCCCAGGCTATACTCGAGACAGGCTGGGGACAGAGCGTTCCCGTCGACAAGTATACAGGTCAGCTCTCTTACAATCTCTTCGGGATAAAGGGCACAGGCCCTGCGGGCTCCGTTACATCCAATACGTGGGAGGAGTACAACGGCACGACCTACAGAATAGATGCGGAGTTCAGGGCTTACAAAAATGCAAGCGAGGGCTGGAATGACCATAAAAGCTTCTTGCTAGGCGGCGCAAGATATGAACAGTTCCGCACAGTTATGCACGACAGCATCCAAGGCGCATGGGCCTTGAAAAGAGCCGGCTACGCTACGGATTCAAAGTATCCTCTGAAGCTTATGGACATCATAAAGCGCTACAATCTGCAAAAGCTCGATGAGACCGGCATATAGCCATTCTTCCCGTTTCTTGGAAATAATAATTTTTGCAGAATACCTTCTAAATATATTGGGTAACTATACCCTAGAATCTAATAAGCAATAATATTCACATATGTGAATTCATAATCGCAACGTATTTATGTTTTAAATAATCGAGGGAGGTTGGTTGTATGGGCGTAAATATAACAAAAATGGAAGATATTCATGGTGACTACATCGAGATTGAATACAAGGGCCAGACCATGCGCTTTGGCTATGAAATAGCAGAGGACGGCGAGATAATGAGCGACCGGGTTGTAGCTGCAAATGAGCACGCCATAGACCTTGTGATCAAAAATACGGACAAGTTCGACTGGGACGGCATATTCGCTATGCACGGCCATGAAGCAATAAAGCTCATAGAGCAGACTCTAAAAGAGCTCGGCTTTTCAGAGGTATGCTTCTTCACTAAAAAGTAATATGCATACTGCAATATACAAACCCGACCAATAGCTTCTCTGTGGCTCTTTTGCCGGTGATATAAGGATTTTTGACAAAAAAGATATATAAAAAGCAAAAGGGTAAATCCAGTGTAGGCGGATTTTCCCTTTTGCTTTTTTTGTTTGCCAAGGCTTTATTCGCTGTAAATTATAGTTCCGCTTTTACCCACAAGTGCTTCCTTAGCCTTTTCCAATGAAGCTATTACAGCCTTTCTTCCTTTTTTTGATTCAGCGAATCTTATTGCCGCCTCGACCTTTGGAAGCATGCTCCCTGGCGCAAACTGATTTTCAGCTATATACTTGTACGCCATTGATGTTGACATCTGCTCCAAGTTTTCCTGGTTTGGCTTGCCAAAGTTTACGGCAACCCTGTCCACAGCCGTCAATATGAACAGGTAGTCTGCATCTATAATCTCTGCAACCTTCTCGCTCGCATAATCCTTGTCTATTACAGCCGGGACTCCCTTTAACACGTTCCCTTCTGATACCACCGGGATTCCGCCGCCACCCACCGTTATTACTATGTTTCCGGAATCAAGAAGCGTCCTTATTGTATCTTTTTCTATTACGTCCACAGGCATCGGCGAAGGCACAACCCGCCTCCAGCCTCTTCCCGAATCTTCCTCCATCTTGTACCCTTTTTTTATTTCCATCTCCCTGGCGTCAATTTCAGTATAGAATGCACCTATTGGTTTTGTAGGGTTCTTGAATGCAGGATCGTCCCTATCTACAAGCACCTGAGTTACAACCGTGGCCACAGGTTTTTTTATTCTTCTTTCAACAAGCTCCTCCCTTATTGCATTCTGAAGGTGGAATCCGATGTAGCCCTGACTCATGGCGCCGCATTCAGGGAACGGCATATGGCAACTATCCGATTCCGCCGCGATGCTGCTTTCAAAAGCAAGATTGATCATGCCGACCTGCGGACCGTTTCCATGAGCCAATACAAGCTCATGGCCCTGCTCGATAAGATCTGCTATCGGCTTTGCTGCCTGCCTTAAAAGCATCAGCTGTTCCTGTGCGCTGTTTCCAAGCGCATTTCCTCCAAGGGCTATAACTATCCTGCTCACTACGACACCCCCTTATCTATTTCCTCTGAAATTCTTAAAAGTGCCTTTTCAAAACATTCCTGAGGCGGATGCACAAGCCCCGCTCCCACCTGGCCAATTCCCGCAACCTTGTGGGCCATACCAGTGTTGATTATAGGAAGTATTCCCGTTTGGACAACCTTTATCACATCTATGCCTATGGCCGTTCCCCTGAAATCAAGAGTAGGTATTGAGTAGGTTGAATTTTCATTTTCCGTTATTTCATACATCTGAAGGCTGTAGTTTATGGCGTCTTCCACGCTGCCTCCCACAAACTGGACTATCGCCGGAGCGCCTCCCATCGCGAAGCCTCCTATCCCCATAGTTTCAGTAATGGCGCTGTCTCCTATATCCGGACTCGCATCATCTTCCCTGAAGCCTGGGAACATAAGTCCCTTTACCATGTTGGCCGGAGCAGTTAACCATTCATTTTCTCCTAAACCACTGACTCTTATGCCGAAATCGACGCCGTTTCTGGCCATAGTTGTAACTATAGTAGATCTCTCTATACCGTGCCCTGCATCAAGCGAGGCCTTGCAGGAAGGCATTGAAAGGTTAAGGAAATAATGCTCGTTTTCCCTTATAAAGCGCAAAACGCGCTTTGTGACCTCCAGATCCACTCCAGCTTCAATGAACAAAGGCGCTATTTCCCTGAAGAAAAGGCTTGTAGCTGCCTTGTTCCTGTTGTGGCACTCGTCGCCCATATGCACAGACTGAGCTATTATTGACTTAAGATCAATTCCGCTAGTCATTTTAAGAGCATTTTGAAGCGCAGGCATAAATTCTTCTTCAATCCACTTTAGTCTTTTTATTACATCATCATTGAACGCTCCATATCTTAAAACCTTGCCAAGACCTTCGTTTACAGTGCAGTACGCATAGTTGCCGTGTGTCTTGTTGTAAATAACGTGTACCGGCATTGACGGTGAAACTATACCGGCCATAGGACCTACTGCGCCGTATTCATGACATGGCGCAAATCTGATCTGACCTGAACCTGCCAGCCTTCTTGCATCATCCTCTCCCGATGCCTTTCCTTCATAAATGAGGGCGCCTATGACTGCTCCTTGCATAGGCCCTGACATTCTTTCCCATTCTATCGGAGGTCCCGAATGCAATATTGTGTTTTCAGTCATACCTGAAATTGCATTTATGGCCTTGTCTATACCTACAAGCAGCGGATGCGATTGCTTTATTCTCTCGACAGCCTCCTTATTTGCCCTAGCAACAGCATCATTGCCTGATAATTTGTCCATCGCCTCTATAAGCTCAGGCTTACCGCCTGCAGGCGGCCTCCAATCCACCTGTATTACCTCAACTCCCTGGAGCTCCAGATCCTTTTTGAAATTCGATGTTCCAATATTTATAACCTTAAGTTCATTTGTAAAAAGACTGCTATATGTGTTCATCCTTTACCTCCTGATTAAGCGAGTATTTTCGCAGCTATTTCCGCGGCCTGCACATTGCTTCCAGCAATAATTACACCTTCGGCCTCAAGCATGCTCATTTGCTTTTCATAATCCTGAATGTCCTCTTTAGTTCCGCATATATATCCTACAAAAGCCAAGTGCCTTCCCTCACGGACCGCCGCTTCTTTTGCATTCTTAATTGCCGGAATAGTTATTCCCACTGGGTCCTCATGCGAACCGTATCCTAGCTCGAAGTCAAGGAGTATGACCCCTATGCTGCCGTCATTAGCCTGCTCTGCAATTTTCTCGAGCCTTAAAGCCGGATCAATCATCGGATGGGGCTTGCCGACAGTGAACTCATCATCGCCAAGGTCAAGAAGCACATTGCCCTCAAGGCATCTTATGTCGCTGAGCTTCTCTTCTTCTTTTTTAGCTACATTACTTTTTATATTGCCAAGCTTTCCTCTTAGCACATGCAGCGCCTCGGCACACATTGTTCCTCCGCAGAAAAGGCCTCTGAGGAACTTTTGCTCCGCTTTGAGCTTTGCTTTCTCGTCTGACGCAGCCTTCTCCAGCCTTGCAGAATCATTATATACATCAACGCCTATGCCTGAAAGTTCAACTGCCTTTGCAGCTGCGTCTTCAAGGCTGTTTGCAAACACAGCCCCTGCTTTTTCAGCCTCTGATGCTTCCCCTTCTATGAAACATACGACTACCGGCTTTTCTAGGCCTTTGACCACTTCCATTATTTCCAGCTCGACAGCCTTCGCCGGCGGCTTCGACACCAGAACAATGACACTCGTTGACTCGTCCTGTGAAAGAGCCTTTATTCCCTGCAGCATCATTATCCCGCCAATATCCTGATGAAGGTCCCTGCCGCCTGTCCCTATGGCCTGTGATACCCCGCCTCCGAGTCTGTCTATTTGAACCATTACCTCCTGAAGCCCGGTTCCTGATGCTCCAACAAGTCCTATCCCGCCTCTTCTTACTTTGTTTGCAAAACAAAGCCCTGTATTGTTTATCGCGGCAGTTCCGCAGTCCGGCCCCATAACAAAAAGACCCTTTTCCTTTGCGAACTCCTTTAGCGTACGTTCCTGCTCTATACTCATATTGTCGCTGAATATCATGACGTTCAGACCGTTTTCAAGTGCCATTTTGGCTTCTCTTGCAGCATATTCTCCAGGTACTGAAATCACTGCCATATTGGCATCAGACATCCTCTTAATCGCAGACGACAGTGTCTTTGGAGCTTGCTCCTCCCTTTTTTTCTTTTTGCCTCCCTTTGATGAGAGAAGCTCATTTGCAAGCTCAACCGCTCCATCATACTGCTCCTGTGAAACCGCCTTTATTGCTATTATTAGATCGTTGTCGCCGCTTTCCTCCACCTCGTCTGTAGACATGCCTATGTTAGATAGAAGCTCCTTGTTCATCTTCGTCGCCATTGAAACTACGGCTTCTTCCACTCCGTCCGCCCCAAGCAGCTTGCTCGAGAGTGACATGAGAGTTACCGAATCGTAGTACTCATTTTTTCTTACAATAGTTTTCGATATCATCTATAGACCTCCATTTCCCAAAATATTCAGGCCGTACTCAAGACCTGCAATAACTCCCGACGACAAGTCAGCCCCTGATGTTGAGCCTATGGAGAGCACTTTGTCTATGCAAAGGTTCAGCTCCTGCTTGTCCCTGCGCAGGATTGCGCCTATGAAGCTAGCTATGCTCTCTCGGTACTTGCCCTCCAGGCTTGCGTTTATCATTGTCCTGCTTATATCTGTAGTAGATATGACACTCCTTTTAAGCACACTCTTTATTCTTTCAAGAGCCGCCTTTGCTCTTTCATCTTTTATTACTCCCAGGGCCGATATGAATCCCGATATGAAATCATCCCCAGAAGGAGTAAGGCCATTTCCAAGACCGACCAGCGGAATTATATCCTTCTCAAGTTCACTGCCGCCGCTCTTTAGACTAGCTATTAAATTGCTAATTCTCCTGTCAAGCTCTCTTTCCATGAGAACTGCTTTATATAATTCTACTCCTGCAATACCCTTTATGTGGTAGTAACTGCACCCGCCTCTGATTTGAGAATCGATTAAACGTCTCCTGTACAGATCAATATTATCCCTGAATTGCTTTATGTCTATTTCATCAACTCTAATATTTATTTTCTGGGGCTGCCAGATTCTACACATATCAAATTTTATGGAAATGGCATTTCCTATATTAAGGCTATTGTTTTTAATAATAACTTCATCATTCAATTTTATTTCACATTCATGGAGATTATCATTGTCTTTAAAATCCACGCGCGCAGCATATGGACCGTTATCCAAGTTTTTATCAAGTATTGAGTACATCTGCCCATTGCTATCTGTAAAGTTCACCACTCTCTTGAACAGGCTGTGAACTCTTCCGGCAATCTCATTCTGACCCTTGCCGTATGCATCAACCATATTCGCAAAGCCATCATCAAAAGAAATGGCATAAAAAGATTTTTCCATATGAATTCCGCCTCCGGTAATTAAGATTCCATTACCAAAGCCGCATCTTCATCTGAATCATTAATCACAACATTTTCATGCGGCCTGTAATATGCCATTACCAATAGAACTACCGCTATCATCACATACCCCAGCGAAACATTGGATGCTGTTCCAAAACCAAGCTCCGAAGCGTGGATTATTCCAAAGAATGCAAGCGCTGCTGTTATAAGGCTGTATATTGCGGATAACTTGAACTTCCTGTCAATAGCATGTATTACTATCGTCGCGAGCATCATGCTGCTTAATATATCTCCTGCGCCAAGTATTTTCCATCCTGTATACGGCACACCGTTGCTTAAAAGCATGTCTGCACCAACTGCAGCCACACTTGTCCCAGCTGCTGCAAGTGAGTTGTTTATCTGAGTTACAATGTAGCTGCCTATAAAAGGCATGAAAGCTATAATAAGAGCCGGAATGTGTCTCTTTTCAGTCGATCCGAAGGCCTGGGCTCCTATTACCATTGATATGTATACAAGTATAGGCAGTAGGGCCACCAGCGGTATTACTGTAAGCGCCAGAGGAAGAAGCCCCAGGAATGCAACAACAATCATAACTATTCCAGTCGAAAGTCCGTATCCTATTCTGGCTCCTGTCGCTTTCCATCCAGGATGTCCGATGTATATTATAGTTGGGTATGGACTTCCGAGCGCTGCGCCAACCAGACTCAAAACCCCAGGAATCAGCATAGCTTTAGTTGTATGATAATGGTCTCCCGCAACCTCTGCACTCTCGAGGTTGTCCAGACTCTCGAGGAAATCATAAATGGCAAGAGGTATTGCTGCGGCAAGGAAAGGCGAAAGATATGCAAAGCCCTGTACCATGTTTCCTATCGCTATTCCAGGAAATGCTATCGAAAATCCGCTTGCAGCTTCCTTGACTGCTGCTATATCCATGTAACCTGTTGCCCATGCGAGCAACGAACCTGTTATTATAGCCACAAGCCCCGCAGGCATATTTCCAGGCATTTTCTTGTTTGCAAGCCATCCAACTATTACTATTGCCAGCGTAGTAAGCCCTATATATGGTGCACTGAATATAGCCCCCATAGGGTTCATTGCTATATAGGTAAGGGCCAGGCCTGCTAAAGATCCGAGCATTGCAGCTCTAGGTATATACTTCCTAATGTATGGACCTACAAAAGCTCCTATAGTCATTATTATCCCTTGGACTACGTTCCATGCCAGTCCTACAGACCAAGCAAGCTCCCAATCTTTCGTCTGAAGATATACAGGCAGCATTACGGCAAATGCCACTACAAAATAATGCGGTACACTTAAACCATAAGGCATGGCTGTTACATCTTTTTTACCTGTCCTCAAAGAAAGCCTTCTTGCCTGCCATGCCAACAATATGTTTCCTATTCCTATGCTCAGTGCCGCAGCCGGCACTATTCTTCCGTAAACTATCTCCCCTGGCATGTTTATAGCGAAAACCAGCAGTCCTATTGCCGCAAGAAAATTTGTAAGCGAATTGCTGAACAATCCGAAGAAACCGTTTAAATCTCCCTTTACCCACCAGGGAGTCCCTTTGATAGCCACTACTTTATTTGACATTCACAAACCCTCCTTTAATCAGCATCTTTGTTTACTTGACAAGCTCCTCAAGCAGGTTCTTTGACATAGCTGTCCATCCGAATATTCCACCCTGTTGGTTTATCATCCTTATTGAAGCTTCCTGATCTCTAGGATCGAATGCAGCGGTGCAGTCCTCAAGCATGAGGCAATCAAAGCCACGATCGTTCGCTTCCCTTATGGTAGTCTGTACGCAAACATGAGTGGTTACGCCAGTTACTATAAGATGAGTTATTCCTCTATTTTGAAGTATTACCTCCAGGTCTGTCTGATAAAAAGCTCCTTTTCCAGGCTTGTCTATTATTGGCTCACCTTCCATGGGCTTTAGCTCATCTACAATATCATGGCCGTATTCTCCCCTTATCAGAATCCTCCCCATTGGTCCCATGTCTCCTATACCTGCGCCCTGTCTTTTGCCTCTGTTGAGCTTGCTTGGAGGGCAGTCTGAAAGGTCTGGTCTGTGCCCTTCTCTAGTGTGAATTACAAACATGCCCTTTTCTCTTGCAGCATCGAGCACCTTCCTTAATGGCTCGATTATGCTTCTTGTAGGGGTTATGTCGTTTCCGAGCTTCTCCCCGAATCCGCCTGGAGCACAGAAATCTCTTTGCATGTCTATTATTACTAGTGCTGTTCTTTCCAAATCGAACTCATATCCATATGGCTTTGCATCAACTAAATATTTTGTCATTTTAACTCCTCCATTGTAGTAAAATTCAGGTTTCATATTCCGCTTTTATTGTTCCTGCTTTCCCTGATTCGCAGCTGATTAATGATTATGAACAGTACTCCAATCATTAAATATCCTGCAACCATTTCATTTGCCTTTCCAATTCCTACTCCATCGGCGTGTATCATTCCGACAAATGCAAGTGCCGCTGCAATCATCGATGTCACGGCTGCTTTGACAAGCTGACCGTCTATGATGTATACACATAGCGTAGCCCAAATCATGCTTACTAATATAGCTCCTGCGCCGAGAGTCGCCATCCCATTGTACTCCACTCCAGCGACTGCCAATGCATTAAAGCCTATCTGGTCAGCTGTCTTTCCGGCTAGTCCAAGTACAGTATCGATATTGCCCTGTGACCAGCTCGATATCCAAGGGATTATTCCTAAAAGCACAGCTGGTGCATATTTACCGTCAACTGCCGTAAATGCCTGGGCACCTATCACAAGTCCTATATACAACAGTATCGGAACTATAGCGACCAGGGGTATGAGGCTGAGCATTAACGACGTCAGATTCAGCCAGGTTATAAGAAGTATCGCTGTGCCTGTCATAAGAGTATAAGCAAGCTTGGCTCCGGTTTTCTTCCAACCAGGATGTCCTATGAATACGGCAGTAGGGAAAGGACTTCCAAAAAAGCTTCCCAATATTGATGTGGTTCCATCTGCTATCAGCGTCTCCCTGACGCTGTAGTCATCGCCAGCTATTGAGGCACTTTCCACGTTGTCCATTGTCTCAAAAAAATTGTATACGCCAAGCGGTATCGCAGCAGCCAGATATGGAGCGGCCAATCCGAATCCGTCAATAATATTAATCAATGAAAACTTTGCATAGGTAGGCTGGACGCTCGAAACAGATGTGACAAGAGCTTGATAATCCATATGTCCTGTAAGCCAGCCTATGACAGTCCCAACTATTATCGCAAACAGTCCCACCGGTATGTTAAAAGGCATCCTGTTATTACCCAACCATCCAAGAAGTATTATTGCAAGCGATACCAGTCCTATGTAAGGCGTTCTGAACGCCTGCATTGCGGGATTCATAGCAATGAATGTGAGCGAGACTCCCGCCAGAGCGCCTAGCATGGCTGCCCTGGGAATTGTATCTCTTACCCTTGGACCAATAATTGAACCGCTAATTTCTATTGCTCCTTCAACAAAGCACCATGCAAGTCCTGCATGCCATGCCAGTTCCGGGTTCCCGGTATCCCAGTATACAGGTCCCATTATCATAAATACTATTAAAAACATATGAGGAACACTGTTGCCTGAAGGGAGAGCCGTTATATCATTTCTCCCTTCCTTCACAGAAAGCTTGTATGCCATCCATGTGTAGTAGAGGCTACTTAGGAATATTGAAAGTCCCGCTGCTGGCAATATCCTTTCGTAAACAATCCAGTCGGGCATTCCTATAGATACAGTCAGAAGGCTTGCCATTACAAGTATATTGCTAAGATTATTTGTAAACAGACCGAAAAAACCATTTATATCCTTTCTGTCCCACAATTTCACTCGGAAATCATATTCATATTTTTTTCGAAGTGGGCTGATTCTTTCATCCACAAAGCAACCTCCTTGTAAGCTTCTCAAATTCCATCTTGTTTTCCAATTCCACTAATCAATAGGCCTATTAGCAATTAGAGAATTATCTGAATATTGATTTCTTGTCTGAATAATACCATATTGTTTTTTAGCTAGTCATCATGATAATTAGACAAAAAAAATCAACGCTATTGTCAACATTTTATAATAGCGTTGATTTTGGTAACGTTTCCATTGTTCCATTTATACAATTACTCTTCGATTGCCATCAGCCACAGATATATGTTGTATGCCAATACCAGTTCTCCTATCTCGAATCCATTTTCCAAGTCTATTCCAAGCTCCCTTATTCTCTCTAATCTGTATCTCAATGTATTGTAATGTATAAACAGCCTGGCGGCTGCTTTTCTTGCATTGAAATTTTCCTTTATAAGGGCATTAAGCGTATCCATAAGCCGCATATCTGTCGTCTTATCATATTCCAGGAGACGTCCAAGCTTATCATCTAGGAATTTTTCAAGCACACCCCTGTTCCCTACCTCTTTTATTATGTTGAAAACCTTGTAGTCGTCATAATGACTGACGAATGAATCCTTGCTCAGCACAGCTCCTGAAAGCAGGCTATTATGCGCCTCCTCATACGCTAACGGAAAGCTCGATATACCCTCAACTATGTTTGAAATTCCAACTCCAATTATTGCTGTGCCCTTTAACTTTTCAATTATGAGCTTTCCCACCTCTATCACATTTTCCTTAACCCGGTTCATGAATATGACATTTATGAACAGAACTAACGAGTCATCTATATAAACGCTTTTAAACTTTTTTCGAGTTACTATACCCTTTTCTTCAAGTATAATTTCAATCATCCTGGAATCCAGAATATATTCGTATGCATCCTTTTTCTTTTTCTCATCTTCATGCAGTACCTTGAGCACCATTGTAACCTGTGGGAATTCCAAACTCCATCCGAATGCCCGCGCCTTGTTTACCGCTTCAATCTGTGAATGCATCTTTCCCTGCAGAATGTCCCTTATGAAAGAGTCCTGGAATGTCTTCTCCTTTTCCATAACTGCGTAATTCTTATAGAACGCGGAAGCTATAAGCAGGGATGCCTGTTCTACTGCCACGGTAAGGTTCTGATTGTTGACCTCTCCCTTAAGCAAAACTATATATCCGAATTTTGTTTGTCCCGCCTTTATCGAATGCTTTATATATGACTCTTCTGCATACTCCGATTCATTTACTTTTACTTTGAATCCTTCTCTTCCTGTACCCTCTGATTTTATGGAAATATCATGGCTATCTAAGTCTTTGGATGCACAAACAATATTCAATTCGTAATCAAGCAGTATTACAGGAAAATCGACCAGCTTGGCCAGATTATCTACTAGTGAATCAACATCCTCTCCTCTTAGGAAAAGATCCATAAGATGCTCATGGACATAATTTCTGAATTTAAGTATGCTTATATGCTTGTTAAGAGAAAGATCCAATATTTCAGATACAAGCTTTGAAAGATTTGCACCTTCGTCCAGTTCAATTATCGGAAACCCAAACTTTTCCGCCTGCTCCATCATAACTTGGGGGATTTCGTCAACATATCTGCTCGGCTTTATGCATATTCCCGACAAACCAAGCATTGCAAGTCTTGGTATAAGCTCCTGAGTAGCCGCTTCGTTATTGTATACAGGGTAGAGCGTAGTAATCAGAAGGCTGTTTGCATCTACATAAGGAAATATATCAGGCACTTCCATCAGTGAGGCGTTATTCACAATATTTGTCATACCGCTTTCACCAGCAACTACCCTGGCGTTTTTAAAACCATCAAGCTTCAATATGTCATTTACTGTTATTTCCATGTTTGATTTCATCCCTTTCACTGTAGTTTCAATTTATAATCACCGATAATACACTAATTCACAAGATCTCACTGATTGAAATTTAAAGTAAAACTATTATTGTTGGCAACGAGTACATTAAACAATATACTATAGTCATGAGTAAACATTAAATATATTCGGAGGGATAGATATGACTGCAAGCTTTAAAATCCGCAGAATACTTTCAATACTGACAATTATGCTCCTAATGGCAGGAGTTGCGGCATGCTCTAAAGACAATTCAACAAGGGACAAATCCAGCGTATCTTCCGATACTGAAAATGTAGCTGCTGTAAAAGTAGACACTAAAGTTGTAAAGAAAGATGAAGCATGGATTTCGATAGAAGCAAACATACCTGTTGTAACTGGAATCAATAATGAAAATGTACAAAAACTCATCAATGACATGCTTGAGGATGCAGGCATAAAATTCGTTAATAACCTCGAACAGCAGTCCAAGGAGGCACTTGAGTATGCCAAGACTGCAGGCTATGACTATATTCCGTACTATGCGGGAATAACCTTCGAGGAGAAGTTCAACAGGAACGGAATCCTGAGTCTCTACGTCGTATACGACCAATACACAGGTGGAGCTCACGGTTCACATGACGACATAACTTACAACTTTGACCTCGCCACAGGCGAAATCATTCCTCTTTCAGAACTCTTCAACGAGGACTACAACTATGCGGCTACCATAGACAAGAACATTACTGCCCAGATTGAAAAAATGAACAAGCAGTACAGGGATGAGGCCATCAAAAACGGCGAGAATCCCGATGACGCGTACGCTCCCTATTCGGGTTTTAACGGCATCGCAAATGACCAGCAATACTACATCAAGGGCGGCTCCATAGTAATATACTTCCCTCTGTATGAAATCGCCCCATACGCCGCCGGCATACCGGAATTCGAAATCCATCTGTCTGAGATAGAATCGGGAATCAAGGCTGCGTATCTGCAAAAACTCAAATAAGACGTCTATAACAAGCAAAAAGCGAACCCTATTGGAAAGTAAGCATATCAATTCGGTTCGCTTTTTTGACTTATTTCAAAAAAAGATTCAAAGTCCCATTTTCAACAACAATATATACTCCTATGCATACAAATACAGCCGGCACCAGGATTTTTTCGTATCTTCTTATAATCCTCCGCAGCAGCGGATGAGTTGAAAGCATAGAGCCGATGCGGCACCATATGAATGTAAGGACACCAAATACGACCGCACTGGCCGCAAGCTCAGCTGCGTTCATTCCTGCAAACATGGGCACGTATATTCCTATGTTGTCTCCGCCTCCCGCTATAGTCATGCTCATTACGCCAAGCATCTGAGGCCTTGCAAAAAATGATAGTCTCCTTGAAATCCCCTCTGCTATCCCGAAGCCTTTACTCTCCGATTTTTCGTATTCACCTTCAGCTCTGCGCTTTCCTGATAATTCTACGGCGGCAAGCCTTATTCCTAAAATTATGGGCACTAGGCCGAGCAGACCTATGTATTCAAGTGGAAAAACCGACATGCCTGCGGCCGCAATCATGCTCACGGTTGTTAATGCCGCTATGCCAACAAGCTGCCCTTTGTATATGTCGCTGCTCCGCAGGCTACTTCCTGCTTGTGTGAAAAGTAGCATTATTACGAAAAGATCGTCAATATTTGTGCTTATAAACGCTATTGCCGCAGCTAAAGCTGTTTCCATCATATTTGTGCTCCCGATTTGAATTTTCATCATTATCATTTAAGAATTTTCAATGCCATTCCTATTGTACATTATTTTTCTTCGACGTACATCTTAATCAAGATATACAAAACCAGAATACGCAAAAAGACTGAAAAGCTAAGAAATGCTCTTCAGTCCCTTGGATTATTCTATATTGAATTTTGCCAATTCATTCTGCAGATTGACAGCTAGTTCCCTGGTTCTGTTTGCGCTTGCGGTAACCTGTTCTGAAGCAGCCAGCTGCTCTTCTGCAGCAGCAGAAACCTCCTGAGTACTGGCCGACGCCTCCTCAGCCATTGCAGCTATATTTTCAACCATGTCAACTATGACATTCTTACTGTTTTCCATTTCTCTCGTTTCCGTATCGATTCTTCCAACCTGCTCCCTTATTGACTCAATGGAAGTTGATATGGACTGGAATATCTTTTCCGTTTCAGCTACAGACATATCTTGATCCTTAAGGCTCGCAGCTGTATGCTTCATAGCCTCGGCCGCATTCCTTGCCTGAGCTTGGACATTCTCTATCAGATTTTTTATATTCTCTGCTTCGTGTGAAGACTGCTCTGCAAGCTTTCTAATCTCCTCCGCAACAACCGCAAAGCCCCTGCCGTGCTCGCCCGCTCTGGCTGCCTCTATTGAAGCGTTGAGTGCAAGCAGGTTTGTCTGGTCAGCTATAGCGTTTATCGCTTCTGTTATTGCTCCAATCTTTTCTGCCACCGCATTAATCTTTGTAACCGTCTCATCGGCCTGTCCCACTGAATCTTTGGTGTCCGCCGCCTTTTCCAGAAGCACCTGCATCGTTTCTACGCCTGTAGCGTTGAGGCTGTCCATCTGCGCCGACATATCACCCATATGCTCTATGGCCTGCGCTACGACGTCAATTTTCACAGAAAGATCGTTCACGCTTGACACGCTGCTTTCCAAATTCTCAGCCTGGCTCGACGTGCTCGCAGCAATCTGATCCATAGCCTGGGCTATCTCATTAGTTGTGCTTGAAGACTGTTTTGACATAGCCGCAAGGTCATTCGAGGATAACAGAAGCTCCTTTGAAGTATCCCTGACCTCATACATAAGATTCCTTACCTCTTTTTGCATCTTGTCGATCGCACCTGCAAATGCTCCAAGTTCGTCCGGCCTTTTAAGGAACTTATCCGGAACATCCTTTGTATAATCTCCGTCCTCAATTTGTCCAGATAGTGCTACTATCGGCCTTGTTATCGAGTTGCCTATCCATATGGCAGCAGCTATACCTGCTGCTAATGCAAGCAAGGACAGCATTACAATCTTCCACATGAGCTCAGCAGAGAACTCATCGGCCAGAGCTATAATCTCATCCTTTGGTACTCCAACAAAAAGCAATCCTATGACCTGCCCGCTCGGGTCCTCTATCGGATCATATGCTGCAATATGCTCCTTTCCGAGTATCTCGCAAGCACCTACATATGTATTTCCAGCTACTGCACTTGAGTATGCCGCGCTGTCTGTTCCAAGCATTTTGCCCACTGCCCTTGCGCCCTGCTCGTCAATCACATTCGTTGATATTCGTTCAAAGTCGTCACCCTTCTTTACAAATATCGTCACCTTGTCGCCTAGTTTTTCACCTGCAGCATCGACCATCGCAAAATTGTCCCTTACCTCAGTTCCGCTTGCATCGTAAAGCTCTCCATCCTTGAGTGTTAGCTCTCCATGGTATTTTTCCATATATACGTGTGCCGATTCTATATCGGCATTAACCTTTTCAGTCGCCATATTGTCTATGACACTAAAAATGCTCTTCGACGACTCCATTATTGCGAATATGCCCAACAGCGAGCATGATAGCAGAAGGGCTATCGAAATATAGGCTACTATTTTTGATTTGATGCTTTTCATCATGAAAAAATCACCTCTTCTAGTTTATTGCATGTCAGCCCATAGTTGTCGGATTCACCTTATTAGCTTTTACTTGTTTAATGATTTTTTGTTTTTATTGTTATGTTTTCGACATTCTCTATAAATCATATCAGCCGCACCTTCTGTTGTAAACCCTGTAATCTCATTATTTTGCTGCTATATGCATAATAAAACCCCGGACACTGTTTTTCAACCATGCCCAGGGCTACCTATTCATTGCTGTCTGTTGCTTTTGTTCATAACTATATGCTTATTCCCTTAACACCTCTAGTATAGGCTCTATGGTATTCCTGTCTGTAAAATCAACCGGGTGCTCAAAAGCCTCCAGCATGCCCCTGTCATCCTCGCTCATAGCTGCCGGATCTTTCCTTTTCAGAATATGTCTCATGAGCTTCATTGCCAAACCCTCCATCACCTTTAGCTTTCCGAGATCAAAACCTCCCCTCATGTAAAAAAAGCCTATCGACTCAAGCTCCTCGGCTGTGAAGTTCTTGTCTTTTACAACCTTTATTACATCCTCCCTGGCAGGCGACAAGCCTGTGGCGAAAACTATTACCTTCTTGCCCTTAAGCGCCGGCAGATTGTTCTTTATCAATTTTATGCCGTTTATTCCCACGGCATATATCCCTCCGCCGTATATGACATTGTCGTAAGAGCCAAACTGCTCCTTCTTGAAATTTTCGGCCTCTAACAAGTCAGCCGAAATAGCTTGAGCCAACCACTCAGCGTATTTTTTCGTGTATCCGGATTTGGACTTGTAGATCACTACGCTCTTCAAAAAAACACCTCCTACATTAAGCACCTTTAATATAATTTATTTATTGTTATCTGTATTACATTATTGTATTACATTATAAAAATATTTCTTAATATCTGAAATCTGAAATTCATAATATATATACCTTTGTTCAGCCATCATCTATCAGATTTGTAAAAATCATTTTCTACATAGTTCATTTGCAAACTGTAGTTTCCATCAGGGATAAATGAGTATAAATATTATAGTAAAAGCCCATGTAATATTGATTATCAAAGGAGGATCCTTGCAATGAATGAAAACATCAAATCCATGTGCGACCACCTGAGAGAGCAAGCGGAGGACTATGCTCTAATGGAGCAGGCAAAGGAATATGCGCTCGAATATATGCGGGGAGTACAGGACAGATCCGTTTTCCCTAATGATGAAACAATATCCAACCTTGAGGTTTTCAGGGAATCCCTGAATGACGAGCCGTCGGATCCATATGATGTCATAAGGATACTTCACGAATTCGGCTCCCCGGCAACAGTGGCTCAGACGGGAGGGCGCTATTTCGGCTTCGTGTGCGGAGGCATAGCTCCGGCCGCACTTGCCGCAAAATGGATTTCTGACACATGGGACCAGAATGCTGGAATGTATGTCATGTCGCCTGTCGCCGGAGTAATCGAGGACGTATGCGAAAAGTGGCTGGTAGAACTGCTCGGTCTGCCGGGAGGAACGGCAGCCGGATTCGTTGGCGGCAGCTGTACAGCTACGCTTTGCGCCCTTGCAGCCGGCCGGAACAGTCTTCTGGATCAGCTGGGCTATGATGTGAGCAAAAAAGGACTTTTCGGAGCTCCTGAAATCAAGGTGGTGCTTGGCGAAGGAGCCCATTCGACAATATACAAGGCTCTTTCAATACTCGGTCTTGGAAGCGAACGCATAATAACGGTCCCAACCGACGAGCAGGGCAGAATACGAGCCTATGCGGTTCCCGAGCTTGACACCCGAACACTTCTGATACTCCAGGCAGGCAACGTCAATTCCGGAGCGTATGATGATTTTGCTGCTCTCTGCAAAAAAGCCAGGGAAGCAGGGGCATGGATCCATATTGACGGTGCTTTCGGGCTATGGGCGGCAGCTTCCAAGAGGCTCGGACATCTTGTAAAAGGCGCTGAGCTTGCCGACTCCTGGTCAATTGACGCCCACAAGACCCTCAACGCGCCTTACGACAACGGTATTGTCTTCTGCCGCAACAGAGATGCCTTGGTTAACGCCCTTCAAATGAGCGGCTCTTACATCGTATACAGCGAAAACCGCGACGGCATGATATACACACTGGACATGTCAAGAAGGGGAAGGATATTCGAGCTTTGGGCCACACTTAAATCCCTAGGAAAAAAAGGAACGGAAGAGCTGGTAGACGATTTGCATGACAAGGCGGTTTATTTCGCTGCTGCCCTCAGGGACAATGGCTTTCAGATCAAGAATGACGTGTGCTTCAACCAGATTCTGTTGTCTCTTGGAGATTCGGATTCGACAGAAAAGGCCCTGAAGCTAGTCCAGGATTCCGGAGAGTGCTGGTGCGGAGGCTCAAAATGGGAAGGCCAGTCAGTCATCAGAGTAAGCGTGTGCTCTTACCGCACAACATATGAAGATATTGATCGCTCAGTGGCCGCGTTTGCTGCGGCCAAAGAAAAGGCGCTCTCTAAGTAGAAACAGGAACTATGCATGTCTTAGGCTCATCCAAATAATTGTCATTTTAATTCAAACATTATTAAAGCGTGTCACTTAGACACGCTTATTTTTTTGCTTTCCAACGAGAAAAAAGAGCCTATATCAAGGCTCCTCCATTAAAAGTTCAGCTGTTTTTATCGATATTAGGGCGAGAATACTCCCACCTCTTTAGGTGGGGGATGAATCGCCTAATATCTTTCAAGTTATGTTTTTTGTATCTGCTCCATGGGTATACACATAATAGTAGCAATTAGTCTTATATGTCACACAAGGAGGTGAAAAACAATGTTGGTCAATAAGGCATACAAATTCCGCATATATCCGAATAGCCGCCAACGAGAACTAATAGCCAAAACAATAGGCTGTAGCCGCTTTGTATTCAACCACTTTCTAAATGCTTGGAATGATGCCTATAAGCAAACAGGCAAGGGTATGACATACAACACTTGTTCGGCTCAAATGACTTTGCTCAAAAAAGAGCTTGTATGGCTCAAAGAAGTAGACAGCATAGCCCTGCAATCTTCTCTAAAAAACCTTAGCGATGCCTTTGACCGATTCTTCAAGAAGCAAAACGATGCTCCACGCTTCAAGTCTAAAAGAAACAAGGTGCAGTCATACACTACAAAATTCACCAATGGCAACATAGCTGTAGCAGGCAACAAAATCAAACTGCCTAAGCTTGGGCTTGTTCGTTTCGCTAAGTCCAAAGAAGTTGAAGGCAGGATTCTGAGTGCCACTGTAAGGCGTAATCCATCGGGCAAATATTTTGTATCTGTGCTTGCTGAAACAAAGGTGCAAGAGCTGCCCAAGTCTGATTTCTCATGCGGAATAGATGTCGGGCTAAAAGACTTCGTCATACTTTCAGATGGCACAGTATTCGAGAATCCCAAGTTCTTCAGAACGCTTGAAGCCAAGCTTGCAAGAGAACAACGCATACTATCAAGGCGCACTAAGTTCTCAAACAATTGGCACAAGCAAAGAGTCAAAGTTGCAAGACTTCATGAGCATATCGCCAATGCACGGGCTGACTACCTGCATAAAATCTCTACCGATATAGTCAAAAACCACGACATCATCGGCATAGAAGATTTGCAGGTAAGCAACATGCTAAAGAATCATAAACTTGCAAAGGCAATATCCGAGGTGTCTTGGGCGCAATTTAGGACTATGCTTGAATATAAAGCGAACTGGTACGGCAAACAAGTCGTTGCTGTTGCTAAGAACTTCGCTTCAAGTCAACTATGCTCTGATTGCGGTTACAAGAACAAAGACGTTAAGAATCTCTCTGTTAGAGAGTGGACTTGCCCTGAATGCGGCGCAAATCACGACAGGGACCTTAACGCAAGCATAAATCTTAAAAACGAAGCCCTAAGGCTTCTAACCGTGGGGACCACGGGGTTAGCCTAATAATAAACTGCCCGCTAGGGCGGTGTTCTTAGGAATCTCCCACTTCAAGCCGTCAGGTTAAGTGGGGGTAGTTCAATGCAAATCATCCGCCGTATTGTATATTTGTACCTTCTCATCAGCGCTAAGAGTCTTTTCCGTAACATATGCAATCAACGCTATTATCGGAAGGTTAATTAGCAATCGAGTAATCATGAAATCCCATCCCAGGGAAGACGCCTCAAACAGCAGGAGCGGAATTTTTGTCGTAGACCATGCGCCTATGAATATGAGCACGTTCGAAAGCTTGCTACCCTTTTTAAGGAGCACTCCCGCTATCGGGAATGCCGCATATAGAGGCCCTGCGGCGGCAGATCCAAGAAGAAAGGCGAGTCCCACTCCCATAACTCCGGACCTTTCACCCATGAGCTTTATCATGGCCTCTCTTTCGACCCAAACATCAAGAAGACCAAGCATCACAAAAATCGGCGGCAGTACGGACAGCATCTCAAGCACGTTGTTCCATGTTATGCTGAGCGATTTTTGGCCCACCACAGGATTCAATGCCAAAAGCGCCATATTTACGGCAGCCAGAACAAAGAAGAATCTATACCTTTTAGCTATTTTTATCATCCTATTACCACCCCTATGACCGCCGCTATCGCGAATGAAAATCCAAAAGCAAGCAGGTTTCGCGTTAAGGTCGCCTTTCTTCCGAAGTATTTCATCTCAAGAGGTATTGTGACAATTCCGACCATCATCAATGTGGATACGAAAACTGCAATCTGCATGAAGCCAGCTCCATTCTTGAGCAGAGCTGACGCTAGTGGAAATGCCACAAAACCTGGTATTAGAGTGATTGAACCGATTATCGAAGCCATTATCATGCCAAGCCAACCCGACTCGTTTCCAATAAGCCTCGAAATGGTAGCCGGACTAAGCACGGCAAGCATTATACCTATGATTATTATTATTGTAAGAAACTGCGGAAGTATATTCTCAAACGACTTCCAGGCTTTTTTAAGCGCCATTTTTGTCTTTTTTCTATCTTTTGCAAATGAAACAGCAAGCAGCACAATGGCCATAGCATAGAATATTTTTGTTATCATAGTTCCTCCCTTTCAAATCTTTATACAGATGGTGTACGTACATACCGCCCATACCCCTCGGTGGTATAAGTTTATCATTTAATCTTTCTGTTTTCAAGTCCTGCAAAACTAAACTGCACAAAATTGACAGTGTGGTTTAATTCTCATTTTCTATAGCCTAATTCTTTGTGTTGTAAATTCCTCATTCATATTTTCTTGACTTTATAATATAATAATTCATAGCCAATTACAGTTACCGCGGTAACTAATTTGATTTTTTTTAGAGGAGGATAAGAATGGATGCAAAAATACAGAAATTAATCCCTGTAATACAGGCCTCAAGCCTATTTTCAGGTTTTTCTCCTAAGGAGCTCTCTTCACTTTTTGAGACCGGCACATATTCAATATCCAACTATCCCAAAAACAACATAATTCATTTCGAAAGCGAAAAGTGCCAAACTCTGGACATAATACTGGACGGCGAGATTATAATACAAAGAATAGACGAAAACGGAAACGCTCTGACTATTGTTGATTTTCGTCCGGGCGACAGCCTGGGAGGCAACCTGCTTTTTTCAAGAAACCCCTTCTATCCCATGACTGTCATTTCAAAGACTGATGCAACGATACTACAAATAAAAAAAGAGCTTGTTCTCAAGCTCTGCCAGTCTGATATGAATTTTTTGCTTGAGTTCTTGTCGTGCATTTCCGACAAGACCACCATACTAACAAATAAAATCAAGACAATATCCTTAAAGTCCATAAGAAGCTCCGTAATAGACTTTTTAAGATACGAATATTTCCTGCAAAAAAACACCCGCATAATGCTTGGAATGAGCAAGAAGGAGCTGGCTGAAAGAATGGGCATACAGCGCACCTCCCTGTCTCGCGAGCTAGGTAAAATGCGGGCTGAAGGACTGATCGAATTCGATTCACATTCCATAACCATACTTGATTTAGACATCATCAGATAGTATTTTCTAAAAGCATGACCTTGTCCGCAGGTATTCGCACGGCTATGGGCTGCTGCTCCACCTCCGCTCCCTTTGCGCACGCCGCAAGCAGTGAACTTATCACAAGGAAAAACATGAGTATTGCAGTTGTTTTTATTCTTTTCATATTATATCGGCTCCTTGCTTATTGCCGGTCTGCTATCCTTCATATGCCTTATCTTTGCATCATGCTTTACCGCAACTATCTCCGCCATTATCCCAAGAGCTATCTCCTCCGGAGTTTCCCCGCCCGTGTCGATGCCTATTGGTGCATATACTTTTTCTAGTTCACTTTCTAAAATTCCTTTTTTAATCAATTTATCAAATACCATTGCCGTCTTTCTCCTGCTTCCTATCATCCCAATGTAAGCGGCATTTCTTCCAAGCAAGGCCTCGAGCGCCTGCTCGTCGTGGGAATGGCCTCTTGTTACTACCACCGCATAGCAATTCTCGTCTACAGGATAGCTGCGCAGGTTTTCAGCTATGTCACCCAGCACCAGCTCGTGAGCCTTCGGGAATCTCTCCCTGCTGCAGAACTCCTGCCTGTCCTCGAATATGGCAGTCTTAAAGCCCATTATCTGGGCTATTTCATAAAGTTTTAGGGCCACATGGCCTCCACCAGCAATAAGAAGCCTGTTATCGGGTACAAAAACCTTTATAAACACTTGAGCCCTTCCGCCGCATATCATGTCGAGACTCTTTTCTTCCTCGGTAAGCTTGAAATCGTAATTCCTGCTCTCTCCATCTTCTATGCACTCAAGGGCATGCTTTATTGTCTCACGCTCTATAGCCCCGCCGCCTATCGTGCCTTCGGTCTCGCCTGAGCCCTTTATAACCATCATAGAGCCTTCCCCTCTGGGAGAAGAACCTTCGATCATTGTGATTATTGCCATTGCCGATTTTCTGCCGGCTTTGAGCTCTGCCGACACTATGTCAAGAAGCATATCTTCCATATTTTAATTTTATATTCAGCAGATAAAGCCTGCATTGAGCAGCCACTTGCCGAATCAATCCTCCTTTTATTTTACTTCAAAACTTCTATATATCTTGTCAATTCTTTTAATAATCTATCTTTGTCCTGCGGCAACGTGCCTTTTAGCTTAACTATATTTGTCGGATGTGTTGTGTCAAACATAGTAGGCTCCTTGGGTTCGAGATTTTCTAAAAGTGTCTTTATTTCTGCTAATAGCTCACTTCGTCCTGCAGGAATAAATTCACCTCTTTTCACCATTTTTTCCAGCTCCGTTCCGTCAAAGACCGTTAGATTCATTGTGATAACTCTGGTTGTTTTGAACTGATTGATCATTCTTGCAGTTGCAGCAGCGTTGTCTGCAGACTTGCCTTTACCTGCTATTCCATACATGATGATAGTATTAAACGGAATTTTTGCCTCGTTAAGCTTTCTTGCCTGTTCAATTGCCTGGTCTACTCTATGGGCTTTATTCATAAGTTGCAGTATATCGTCCCTGCCTGTCTCAAATCCTATATAGAGCATTCTAAGCCCTGCATCATGAAGAATCGACAGCTCTTCAACCGTGTATTTGGAGATGTTCTTTATGGACGCATAGGAAGCCACACAGGCGCAATACGGCAAATAGTGCTTTATCATATCCAGTAATCGCTTCATTTTCTCAAAGCCTATTGCCACCGGGTCCGCACCCGTCAAAAATACCCTTTCGGTATAAAGATTTGCATTCATCAGCTGCATTTCTATTTCCGAAAATGGAACCTCAGCGTATTTATCGTCTTTATACATGGAACAGAATGCGCATTTGTTATATGAACACCCCAATGTTACAGGCAGTAAAAAAGTAGTCATCTCATCCTGAGGATAGTAGACCGTATCATTTTTAGACATAATTAACCATTCCTTTCGCTTCGCTCAAGGGCAGAATCAGCAGATCTTCAGAAAATAAAATCATTTTCTTGCATATACCATCTATACTTTTATTTTACTCTGTTTTTGGCATATGTAAATAACAGTTTTAATTGTACAGCAAAACCTACATACTATTAATAAGAATATGTAGGTTGATATAATGTTTCTATTTATTTATACTTCTATTTACTTATCTTTCAAACTTAGCCTTCCTCTTTTGAATCCTATATGAAGCACAGCCTCCAGAACTCCTCCGGCCACAGCCAGGGCCTTCTCCGATATTGTAAAGCAGTTGTTCACATTTCCTCTTGGATCAACATCGCCCATCTTCATTCCCTTTTTGACAAATATGCCATCATGTATTATTCCTCTCAAGACTCCGTCAATCGGGGCAAGCACCTCATCTTCCCCGACATACGCCACTACCTGTCCCTTTTGCACACTGTCGCCTATGCTGCAGATGCTCCTTGCAAGACCGTCAGCCGGGGAGCGCACTATCCTTTCTCTTGAAAACCCGGCTATTTCACCTGGTATTCCAGTGTCTGCAGCTGCCGAGCCGCTGTATTTGGCCCTTCCAAGCTCGTGTCCCCTGAGCGTTTCCACAACGGCGTCGACATCATCGCCCGCTGTGAAGCCTGGTCCAAGGCCTATAGTAATGTCTGCCATGGTGCGCCTTGTGCCTATGTTTCGCTTTGATATTGTGGCATCTATGAGCACATGCGCTCTGATACTCCCAAGGATGTCGCAGCTCTCGTCGACGATTACAGGGACATCGCCGCGTTCCCATGCTTCTTCGATATGCCGGATATTTTCTGCAAGCACCGCCCGAACGCCCTCAACCTCTATGCTTCCTTCAAAAACAGCAGACGCAAAAGCCACGGCTCTTCTTATGACTGTAGGCCTTGCCGTTTCAAGCATTATCAGCCTGAAGCCGCACATATGCAGCCTGTAGGCAACCCCTGTTGCCAAATCACCCGCGCCTCTTATTGCAACAATATATTCGTTCATTTGTAATCAACACCATCCATTGCTACACTCACATTTGCTAGGATTGTATATTTCCCAACAACCTGTATATTGTCTATTTTTGTAAATTTATCCACAAGCAGGACAAACTAAACCTTACAAGCATGCTTCTACTCTGAATTCCCTATTGCTTGGAATCTGCCTTCTTCCGCATGTCCTTTAGCCGCTCGAAGTCCTCTTTTGTATCAATATCTATGCCGCCCAAACTGCTTCCGGTCTCTACAAAAATTACGCGTTCCCCGAATCTTTCGATTATAACCCTGCCGCCTTCGTCGCCCTTTAGCGATAGCAGCTCTTCCCTTAGGTCTGCAGGGAATATCACGGGATTTCCACGGGTTCCTCCATATAGCGGCACTACTATGGAATCTGGACTTTTGCTGAATTCACATATCAGCATGTCTATTATGCGGCTTTCAAGGAGCGGCATGTCGGCCGCTATGAACATGAGGCCGTCTGCCTTTGGGCTTGCGCTTTTTGCCCCCAGCCTTATCGACTCGCTCTGGCCAAGCTGCGCACTTGCGTTGATTATCACAGCCGCACCGAAACTTTCAGCAATTTTCACAACCGCAGCGTCTTTGCACACGACTATGACCTCGTCAAGCCCCGAGGCCTTTGCAGCCTCTATAACGTGCTCTGCCACCGGCTTTCCCGCAAACTCGAGCATGAGCTTATCCCGCCCCATTCTCCTTGAAAATCCGGAGGCCATTATTATTCCAGAAATCATCGCTCCCAACTCCACTTTATGAAAGCCTTATTGAGGTAGAGGCTGGCCGCGCAAAGTCCATCCGACTCATGGCAGCTGCCGCCAAGCAGCAAATCGACAGTCTCAAGAGCAGCATTTCGCCTGTGCTCCCCTTCGGCCTTGTTCAGAAATACATATTTTTTCGAGCCCTTGGGAGCTCCCTTGAAAAGGCCTTTTTCCGATTCGATAAGCCTTGCAACCATCCATGGACTCACATAGTCCCCCGCTGCGCAACCCGTTATCTTGCAAAACGGCTCGCTCCTGTGCACATGCTGCGAGTATATCTTCTTACCCATGCAATCAAGCCCGATCACGCCTATCACCCTGTCCGTAGCCATTGGTATGACAGGCTCATGCTCGCCCGGTGCCTTTATCGGCGCTCCCCTGGAGCCGTCGGCCTCGACTAATATGAAGTCGAATATGCCCAGATCGCGTATGGAGTCAATAAGGCCAGGCTCAAAACCCTTTAGCTTAACTCCGTCTGAAAATTTGGCTGCAGCCGTTATGCCATCAGTCGGACTGCTGAGGAATATATATTCCTTAAAGCTGCTTTTGCCTAGGAGCAGCCTGTCTATGCTCCTGCCGCCTGGCACGTAAATAGCAGTTGTAGTAGTTATAAGCACACGCTTGCCCGCAGCCTTGAGCTCCTTGGCAAGTCGCATCATAATGCTCGTCTTGCCGCCTCCGCCCACTATGCTTATGAGCTCGCCTTTGTTGGCGTCTATCTCCAAAAGCTCCGTAATGAGCATGATGTCACCTATTTTCCGAAAGGACACACAGGATACGTGCACACCTCGCACCCAAGGCACAATCCCCCGTGCGATAGCAACGCAATGTCCCTTCTGCTTAGCTTTTCTCCGGCCATGAGCCTTGGAAGCACAATATCCAGCACGGTTATCCTAAAGTACATTCCGCAGGCCGGAAGCCCGACTATAGGGCGTTCCTTAGAGTAAGCCAGCATGAACATGGCGCCCGGAAGCACAGGCGAGCCGTAAGTCACCACCTCGTCCGCCACGCTTCTTATTGCGCTTGGCGTCAAATCATCGGCATCGACCGACATGCCTCCTGCCGCTATGACCAGCTGGGCCCCCTCTTCTAAAAACTCATCAATCCTTGCGCCTATCTCATCTTGACTGTCTGGAGCATACTTGATGCCCATTGGCTCGGCGCCATATCCTCTCAGCTTCTCAACAAGAGGTGGTCCGAACCTGTCCTTTATCCTTCCGTCAAACACCTCGCTGCCTGTAACCACAACGCCTGTCCTGAGAGGAACGAGCTCTTTTATGCTCACTATGGGACCTAGCTTCGCGCATATTCTTTCAACTTCCTCTATGCTCTGCCTGTCTATGACAAGCGGTATGATCCTCGTGCCTGCAGCAATAGCGTCCTTTTCAACCAGCGTGTTGCCATGGCGGGTAGCCATCATTACATTTTCAACCTCGTTTATTGCATATAGGGCTTCGAGGTTTATCTTGAGAAGTCCGGCTGATTTCGCCTTGAGGCTTACCTTTCCCTCGACCGGCTCTGTAATATATATGCCCTCGCCTGCAGCCGCCACTGCTATTTTCAGGGCGGCCTCGTTTTCATGGAGCGTTTCCTCATCGAGCTCTATGACGTTTATATGGTATTTGCCCATGTCCTTAAGCTCCTGCACATCCTTGTCGGTGATGATGTGACCCTTCCTGAACGCCGCTCCCTTGAAACCGTTGGGAACTATCTTGGTCAAATCGTGCCCGAGCACCATCCCGATGGCATCTTCAACTTTTACACTTTTCAAAATTCCATCCTCCAACTATTTATACGGATCCTGGCGGTTACTCTACACCCATGTACTTTTTAAGCGCGCGCAGCTGCCCCACATAACCTGTGCACCTGCAGAGGTTGCCGTTGAGATAATTTTTGATCTCCTCTTCAGACGGATTTTTTAGCTCTTTTTTCATCGCAAGCACTGTCATTATGAAGCCCGGGCTGCAAAAGCCGCACTGCTCCGCGCCCTCAGAGACAAGGAAGCTTGCAAAATCCTCAGCCTCTTTCTGGAGACCTTCTATAGTAGTAACTTCTGCTCCGTTAGCCCTTACAGAAAGAGTAGAACATGAAAGCACAGGCTTTCCGTCCAGCCAGACTGTGCAAAGCCCGCATGAGCTTGTGTCGCAGCCCTTTCTTATGCTCATATAGCCATATTTCCTGAGCGTCTCAGAAAGATAATCGTCAGGATCTATTTGAAAAGCCACATTTTTTCCGTTAATCTTCACATTTATATCCATATTAAACCTCCATCAGCGCTCTTTTTACGAGCACTCTGCACATTTGCCTTCTGTAGTCAGCGCTCGCCCTCATGTTGCTTCCAAAGTCGAGCTCCTCGGCTGCCATCTGGGCGGCCTTTTCAATGTTCTCCTCGCTCAGCTCTCTGCCCGAGATAAATTCGCTGGCAGCTGCTGCAAGCTTGGCCCTTGCAGGCCTTGCACCTGCAGCTATCCTGATTGAGCCGTTCTTGACAGCCACGCATGCGTTGATTATGGCGTAATCGCCCGAAGAATTGCGAAGCATTTTAAAAGAGGCCTTCTCCATGCTTTTTTTTATGACTACCTGTGTTAGTATGTCCCTGGGAGAACCCTTCTCAAGGAACTCATCAAGGCTCATCCTACCCCCCTTGTAAAGGTCCACATACGTTTCGAGCGCAAGCAGCGCCGTTATTGGATCCGAAAAGCCGTATCTTGAATACACTGTGCCGCCTACTGTGACTATGTTTCTAAGCTGTACGCCCACTATGTGCTTTACAGACTCTGCAACAGTTCCTGAAAAATTCTCAAGCAGTGCGCTCGACATCTCAAGCTGCCTCAATGTCGCCATGGCGCCTATCCTGATTTCGTGCTCGTCTTCCTCTATATAGTCAAGCCCTAGCTTTGAAAGATCTATCGCCTTGTTTATCCTCTTAGAGCCCAGCCTCAAAAATGCGCCGCCCCCGATAATCGTATTGAATCTGTTTTTCAAAAGCATCTCGTGCGCCTGCTCCAGCGACTCTGCAAGCTCATATTCTCTTATGCTAATCATAATGCCATCCCTCCACTTCATAATGCCTGCGGCATGCGCAAAAATAGTGTTATGTGCACACCTATCCCATGATATATTACATTTAATTATATCACGAAACCGAAAGCATTGAAATTTTTTAGTTGTCTGTTATTATTTCAACATGCCCAATTAGATTGCGGCACCTTCTTTCGATTGCAACCATTCAGATAATGAAGTAAAATGTATTAATATATAGAAAATTCAAATAAGCACTAAGACGTGACAATTCTCAAATTTATAGTCCATTTTTACCATAACCCGCAGCAAGTCACCGTCCAATAATACTTTATTGAGAAAAGAGGACTAGCGCCATATGAAAAATGTTTCCGGCAAAATTTCTTTAGCAAAAGCTGTATTTATAAGCCTTGCCGTCATTATGCTCTCGGTGCTTTTTGCCACATTGCCGGGATTTGCTTATGACAAATACGACCTACAAAAAAAACCTGCCATTGAGAAAATCCGCGTGGTGCTAGAGGATAATTATCCTCCATACTCATTTAGAGCCTCAGACGGTTCACTCCACGGAATCCTAATAGACCAGTGGGCGCTTTGGGAGAAAAAAACGGGAGTAAAGGTAATAATCGAGGCTAAGGACTGGAATAGCGCACTAACCGAAATGAATCAGGGAAAGCACGATGTCATAGATTCAATCTCTTTCAGCGATGAGCGGGCAGCCTTATTTGATTTTACAAAACCCCACTCAAGCGCTGAGGTTCCTATATTCTTCAGCAAAAACATATCCGGCATAAAGGGCATACGCTCCTTGAAAGGCTTTTCAGTAGCAGTGGAAAAAGGGGACATAATTGCCGACATACTCAGAGACGCAGGCATAAAGAGCCTTGTAGAATATGACAGCTATGAGAGCATAATAGAGGCGGCCAGCAAGGGCGAAGTCGTCGTATTTGTGATGAACAGAGCTCCTGCAATGCATATGATTTACAAATACGGTCTTCAAAGCGAATTCACATCCACAGATTCAATATGCATTATTGAACTGCGAAGAGCCATAAAAAAAGGCGATACGGAGCTCCTTGCTCTGGTTGAAAACGGATTCGAAAAAATAACACAGTCGGAATACCGGGAGATCGACAACAGGTGGTCAGGCTTCCAAAATTACAACACCGACAAGATAGCATCCTACATAGAGACAATTTCTTTTTTTGCATTTTCCATACTCATACTGCTCCTAGTCTGGAACTATGCGCTCAGAAGAAATGTCAACGCGAAAACCTCAGAGCTCACCGCAGCACTTTCTGAATTGGAGTCCAGCCAGGAACAGATCCGGGCCATAATAGACGCCATGCCGGATATGATATTCATAGTAGACTCTGAAGGTGTCTTCCTTGACTACCTGTCACGAAAACAAAAGGAAAGCCTGCTAGTCCAGCCGGAGGATTTCATCGGCAGGAAAATTGCCGATTTATTTCCATATGACATCACAGCAAAATTCATGAAGGGCATAGACATTGTTAAAAATACAGGCAAAAACACAATGCTGGAATACGGCCTTGGCAATAATCACTACGAAGCACGCTATATACCCCTGAGCGAATCGAGGATGCTCTGCATAGTCCGGGATATCACCGAGCAAAGGCTTTCTCAGGAAAAGATATACCAGATGAGCGTCTACGATGAGCCAACCGGGCTATTTAACAGGAATTATTTTGAAAATGAACTGGGAAATATAGAGGGCGAGTGCAAGCCGGGCATGGCTGTAGTAATGTGCGACATTGACGGTCTCAAGCTTGTAAACGATACGCTCGGCCATTTGGAGGGCGACGCCTATCTTATAACTGCAGCAAACATCATCAAATCTCACTTTGCAGACTCCAGGCTAATAGCAAGAATTGGTGGTGATGAATTTGCGGTCATTCTGGAAAGAGCGACAGAGGAGAGCATACTCAAAACAAAGGAAAAAATCAAGGAGCATCTGACTCTTATAAACCAAAGCGAAAGACTTCTGCCCATAAGTCTTTCCATAGGCTACGGAATAGTCAGCCGCATCAGCCCCTCAATCGCAGACGCAATGAAAGAAGCCGACGATTTCATGTACCGTGAAAAGCTTCACCACAAGCTGAGTTTCAGGAGCAAAAATATAGATTTTATCAAGAAAATGCTTGAAACGCGTGACTTCATAACGGAAGGCCACGGCAGGAGAATGGAGGACCTTTGCATAACGCTGGCATACAGGATGGGGCTTTCGCAAAAGGACGTAAAGGATATGGCTCTTTTCGCCCAATTCCACGACATCGGCAAAATAGGCATAAGCGACTCGATACTCTTCAAGCCGGGAAGGCTCACAGAAGATGAGTTTGAAGAAATGAAGAAACACGCGGAGCTCGGCTACCGCATAGCAGAATCGTCTCCTGACATCATGCATATATCGGAACTTATTTTCAAGCACCACGAATGGTGGAACGGCAGCGGTTACCCCTTTGGCTTAAAGGGTGAAGAAATACCACTCCAGTGCCGCATACTCTCAGTGGTGGACGCATATGACGCCATGACAAACAGCAGGCCTTATAGGAAAGCAATGCCAAGCGAAGATGCCCTACAGGAGCTAAGGCGCTTTTCAGGAGTGCAGTTCGATCCGTCCGTTGTGGACATGCTCATAGACATTCTTGCAAGCCCGGATGCTTTGCCTTCCCAGTACAACCCGAGCTAGTTCATGGAAGAATTAAATCAAAATTACGTAACATTAGTTGCGTAATTTTTTATTATTATTTCTTTTGATTCATCATTTTTGAAGTTCACAGAGCTTATGTTCCTATTAACCTTAACTTTTATAATTTCATAGGAATTGAATATATCACATATTTGATCATTGTATGAATGTGATATCAGAAATTTAACACCTTTTGCGTCAAGCCTGTCGCATATATTTTTGAGTCTTGCACAACCGTTGAAATCATAACATTTTTGCGATCTAAAATTATTTTCAGGTGCTATGTATATAAACGAATCTTTCGGTATGCTCTCTGCAAAGCTTTCAAATTTTCTGCTTATAAGCTTAACATCCTGTTCTTTTAAATACGCGCTTATTCCCTTTAGTATTATCTTGTTTGTAAACCGGGGATTTTTATAAGATCCAAAAGGAACATCAAATTGTCCGCTTTCACTTTTTCTGAAAAAACCGTTAAAGCAGGTCTTGTTAAGGTATATGTTCCTTGCCGCATTTTCAACAGAGCTCATTCCGGCAGTATCCATATCTCTGAGCTCATAGTAGTATTCTTTTTCATTTTTATGTTTTTTGAGCTCTTCTATAAGAGCATTGACATCATCTCTTATTACCCTGTATATGTTGTAGAGCTCTTCATCGCAAACATTTATCACCGATCTCTTATGCTGTATATCGAAAAGAAGCGCTCCTCCTCCCGTATATGGTTCCCAATAGCTTGAAAAGCTTTTGGGAACATGCTTTTTTATTTCTTCAATTATATGCTTTTCATATCTTATCCATTTGAATATTGGTGAAATATTTATTTTGTTTTCTCTCATAGTGCTAATTTTATCTTCTAAATTAAGGTTTTCATGCTCTAGTTCAAGTGCAAAACTCATAGTTATCCCCCTTCCCAGCACACATTGCACGTATTTCTGTGGCGCTAATGCAGTTTCGTCTCCCTTTGCTGCGCTTAAAACAAATAGGTGGTCCAAGAACCACCTATTTGTTTGCACATGCCTTTGCATGTTTTTGAAATTTACTAGTCGTTGAACTGGCAGAACTGCTCTCTTATCGACTTCATTTCAGCTATTATCGAGTCAACATCAAGAACCATTTCCATCATTCCGATTTGCTCATCGTATACTGCTGCATCTACAGAATCCTTGAATTCTGGCTCAACCGCGTGAAATACTCTTAGTCCCAACTGGACTCCTGCTAGTGGTCCTGCGAATGTAGGGTCTCCTGCTGTAACAGTCTCTGCAGCTAGTCCTGCTGATTCAGCTTCTGCTGCACCAACAAGAACTATCATGTTCTCTGCACCGTACTGCTCAGTAAAGCTCTTAACCCTGTTCTGATTCTCTAGGTCCATTGCACCAGCAGCCGTTCAGACAAAGCATTCTGTAGCAGAGTATACTACTTCTGCTCCTGTGCCTTTCAGACATTCTGCCATGGCCGGACCTGGTATACCGTCTCTGTCACCGATGATGATGACTTTTTTGCCGTCAAACAAACTCATTGGTTACCATCCTCCTATAACAATTTGAAATCTATAATAAACCCGGACCTTTCGGCCAAGGGCCTATCCTATGAAGTAATAGAGTTTTTTTATTGTCTCGCCTCTTTTCATAGATAATGATATCACATTTCATCCATTTTATAAACCAGTTTATTTATTAATCGTGATTATTTTCGCTAAACTATTAACATTTTTTGCTCAAAGGTCTTCTCTTTTCATCTTCAAGAAATTTTTTTAAAAAATACATGCCAAGGAATATGTCTTCCTTGGCACGATCCTACATTACTTCTTAATTATGTTGTGTTCCGGTCCGAATGGGAAACCAGTGATATCTTCAACTTCACCATTTTCCTTAATAACTAGTATATCGTGCTCACGATAGCCCCCTGCTCCTGGCTGTCCTTCAGGTATCATTATCATAGGTTCCATGGATATGACCATTCCAGGTTCCAGAACCGTCTCTATATCCTCGCGGAATTCAAGTCCTCCCTCACGGCCGTAGTAATGTGAAAGCACTCCGAAGGAATGGCCGTATCCAAATGTACGATTAGGAAGCAGATTGTGCTCTCTGAACATTTCGTTTAGCTCCTCGCATATGTCCTTGCATTTTACCCCTGGCTTTATTAACTCCATACCGCGTTTGTGAACGTCCACGTTTATATTCCAGTATTCAAGTGATTTGTCATCAACCTCTTCGAAGAACATAGTTCTTTCAAGTGCCGTATAGTATCCTGCAATCATTGAGAATGAGTTGTGGCTCAGTATGTCCCCTTTTTGTATCTTTCTGGAAGTTGCCCAGTTATGCGCTCCGTCTGTGTTTATTCCCGACTGGAACCATATCCAGCTGTCTCTTAATTCAGCATGCGGATACAGCTTTGCTATCTCGCGTGTCATTGCCTGTGTTCCAGCAAGCGCAACCTCATACTCGGGAACTCCTGCAGCTATTGCTTCAACAACCGCATATCCTCCAACGTCGCATACTCTCGCCCCGTTTTTGATGTGCTCTATCTCTTCAGCCGATTTTATCATACGGAATTTCATCAAATCTTGTGCTACATCTACAAGTTCAAAGTCCGGGAACGCATCTTCTATCTGCTTTCTAAGGTCTATATTGACATGGTCAAACTCTATTCCAAGACGTCCCCTCTTTACTCCCGCATCATCAAGCACAGTCTTGACAGCATGCAGGTAGTTGTCTCTTCTCCAGTCTGTATACACTACGTTATCCTCGTAGCTTCTACGCCATGGCATTCCCGCATCTATGTTGGCACTTACTGTGACATGCTTGTCCTGAGTTACCACAAGTCCATAGTTTCTTCCAAATGCAGTGTATAAAAAGTCACTGTAGTAGTTTATATTGTGGTATGAAGTGAATAGTACTGCATCGATAGACTTCTCTCCCATGTACTTGCGAAGCTTTGAATTACGCCTTCCCATTTCTTCCCTTGAAAATGTAGGCTTTACCTTTTCCCCGTTTCTTATGATCTTTATTCTTTCAAGATCGCTCATTTGTTTTACCATTCTTACTCTCCTCCCGGTTTTATATTTTTGTCAATAACTTTAATTTATTAGTTCGCTTCCTTTTGGGGAGCGTCGAACTCCATGTAATTGCTTTCAGAACTCTCTTTGAGATCAGCCTTGAAAAATTTTACACAGGCAAATGACATAAATACCATAACAATCATAAAAGGCAAAGTTGAAACAATAGGCGCGTTTTGAAGTGCCTCAAGGCCTCCCGCAAGCAGCATCACGGAAGCTATTGCTCCCATTATTACTCCCCAAAAACCTTTCAATCCGTTTCCGGGATTCAGATCTCCGCCCGAGGTGAACATTCCCATTACAAATGTCGCAGAATTCGCCGACGTTATAAAGAATGTACTTATTAAGACTACAGCTGCAGAGCTCATCAATGAAGCTAGCGGAAACTGTCCAAGAAAAACAAATAGCGCTGTTGTTACATCCTTGTCTACTATGGAACCAATATCGGTGCCGTTTATCTGCAGGTGTATGGCAGTGCCGCCAAAAGTGGCCATCCAAATAAAACTTAATACAGTAGGTGCTATTAGAACTCCCAGAACAAACTCCCTAACGGTACGTCCTTTTGAAATCCTGGCAACAAAGCCTCCCACCGGCGGCGCCCAAGCAATCCACCAGCACCAGTAAAATATAGTCCATTTCGAAAGCCAGCCGGGCGCCTTTCCGTAAGGGTCTGTAAAGAAGCTCATTTGCAATATGTTCTGAGCATACAGACCCAGCGTATCTGTCAGAACATCCAATATGAATCTGGTCGGTCCGACAAGAAATACAAATGCCAATATTGCAAATACAAGTACCAGGTTCAAGTTGCTAAAAAATTTTATTCCCTTTTCAATCCCTGTAATAGCTGTAAACGTATAGAAGGAAGTGATTACGGCTATTATTATAAGCGCGGAGCCTATGCTTTTGGGGATTCCAAACACCTCGTTAAGCCCTGCGTTCATTTGAAGAGCCCCCATTCCAAGAGATACAGCAACTCCAAACACAGTGGCAAACCCAGCCATTATGTCTACAGCTTTGCCTATCGGGCCCTTCGCTCCCTTTTCACCTATTAAAGGCACAAGTGTCGAACTGCACATCGCAGGCATGCCTTTTCTAAACTGGCAGTAGGCAAGCGCCATTCCTATTACTGCGAATATTCCCCACGGATGCAATCCCCAATGGTAGAATACTATCTGCATGGCATCTGCAGCCGCATCAGCAGTGCCGCCTGAACCGCCCATTTGAGGATTAGTGAAGTGCTTCAGCGGCTCGGCTATACACCAGAAAATCAAACTTATCCCCATTCCTGAACTGAACAGCATTGCAAACCATGACACCGTACTAAATTCAGGAACGTCATCATCCTTGCCAAGCTTTATATTTCCATACTTGCTAAAAGCTATGAAAATCGAAAAAACCAAGAAGAAAGTAACAACAAGAATATAAAGCCATCCCAGATTCGTAGTCAGCAATTTCACAATTGCAGCAAAAGTATTTCCTGCACTGCCTGGAGATATCGCCCCCCATGCTACTATAGCCAATGATAGTATTGTGGAGACCCAGAATACCGGTTTATCTATCTTGCCAAAAAAGTTGCCCATAGCAATCCTCCTGAGAATTATTTTCTTGCAGGAAACAGTTCATAAACTATTGCTATATACGCTTATATTGTGATTTTAATCTTCAAATACAGTTTGCTCTTCCACTTCTGTTTGAAGCGCTCTTAAGGCTTTTTCAACAAGCGCTCTTCGTATCTTTTTATCTCCATCAGGCCCTAGATTTGGATTGCCAAGCGGATATGGGATTCCGACAGCAGGGACAATCCTGTTGGCTCCTATTGTAAGGGATATTGGTACCACGGTAGCAACATGAACCACCGGAATTCCAACTCTTTCAATTTCTTTTACCATCGTTGCGCCGCAACGTGTGCATGTGCCTCAGGTGGATGTCAGGATAACTGCTCCTACTCCATCCTCCAGCAATTTCTTTGAAAAATCTTTTCCGAAACCTTTGGCATTTCCTACGGAAGTGCCTGTTCCCGTGGTGCTTATGAAATAATCTGCGAGCTCTCCTATTGTTCCCTCTTTTTCCATTTCCCTCATTACATCAAGAGGCACTACAAGATTGGGGTTCTCTGTGACAAACGCTCGGTCATACCCGCCGTGTATAGTCATGAATCTGGCCGCTCCCAGCGAATCCATGGCTGAAATATCATATATGCCGTACTTTGTGGCACTTGACGATTCAATCCTGTCAGGATTTCCTTGCGGAACAATTCCGCCTGAAGTGACAATGGCTATCTTGACCTTTGATATATCCTTTACTGCCGGATTCGGAGGTACGCGGTCAAACACCGGCATTGGGTATTCTGTGATGAACTCCTCGCCCTTCATCTTTTTTACAAGCATATCAATGCCTCTTTCTGAAGCTCTCTTTTCATTGAAATAGTTGACTCTTATTCCCCTGACATGATAACCTTCTTCTTGCGGAGACCCTATTTCCTCACCCTTTGCAAGCTTAAGCCCGAGCCTTGCAAGCTTTGGAACAGCATTTCTCATGTCAGCCGCTGAAATTTCAGTTTCAATTATGTGTATGTCCTTTTTATACATGTCTGTGCCCGGGTTCTCCTTGTACATGGCGCTTACTACAGGAATTCCCAGCTCATCCTCCACGGCCTTTGCAATAGATCCACAAGCAACTCCGTATCTTCCGGCATTGAATGCCGGCCCTGCAACAAATAGATCGGGATTATATTTTTTTATCATTTCAAGTATTTTTGCCTTTGCATCTTCCATGTTCTCACCGTAGTATGTGTCGCCGCAGACCACTGTGGCCACAACCTCAGCCTCTCCATTGAATGCAGCATTAAGGGCCATTCCTGGTCCCACAGCCTCTTCTCTCACATCTGGAGGTATGTCCGCCTTTTCTTCTCCCCCTACTCCAGCGAAAAAGTTGTTTATATAATGAACTACCTTTAGTTTTCTCATGATTTCTCACCCCTCTTAATAAGTTCTGGCTGCCAGTTTGTTGTATCCATTTGCAATTGTCGAGGCTATCACTATTTGAAGCTCCGCCTCAATGCTTCCGTCAGGCCTCAAGCTTCCCTCGTATCCGCCTATCATAGTTTCAATGTAGTCTAAAGTTCCTATTATCTTGTCCATAGGAGGAAATTCTATTATCAAATTACCCTGACCGCATGATACAAGCGCATCCGCCTCAGTAACAGCATCTGCAAGCGACTGGGACTTTCCATCTCTGCCCGGGAATTCGTCAGTTATAAGTACAACACTAGCTCCTGCATCCGTAGCTTTTTTGCAGTTCATCATAAGGTCAGTATCAGGGTTTCCATAGCCTTCTTCAGTGATCAGGACACCATCAAGGCCCAGGAATTCTACGAATTTCCCAACCATGTCCGAAGATCTTTCCTTGTCTGCCAAGAATACATTCTCATTAGTCAAGATAACGCCTATGAAGTTGATGTCCTTTCCATGTCTCTTATAGAGGTCCTCTATGACCGGATTGTTCAAATGGTGGAATGTCGTAACCTTGTCGCATGGAGCAACGCAGTTTCCGCTTGTAATTGCCCCGTCCATTATTTCGGTTGGGTACATGAATGTAGGAACCATTTGCTTTGCGTCCACTCCGTAATAGTAAGTATCATGAAGCAATCCCTGCGACTGGAGCATATGGATGTAACCCACCTTTGGAAGATCTGGATATTGTGCCACTTGCTCCAGAAGCGGCTTAGTTTCATATACGACAACCTCATCAGGCTCAACATGTCTTCCCGCTTCTCCTACAAATGTTCCTATTTTGAGTCCTGCCATTCTAGCCGCCTCTTCATACGCATGTGTCTCAAGACCTTCCTTAGGCTCGATTACTACGCACACGTTGAATGTTTCGGAAAAAGGCGTGTACTTGGCTGCCGGGCCTGACATATCTATTATTCCTTCCTGGAATCCCACTATGCTTCCACAAGTCAGCACCGTTGCCCCAACAAGAGCATGAGTCCTTCCCGAACCAACTGTTTTCACCTTGCTTATCATCCCCGGGAACATGCCTCCCGACCCATCCACCTTGACTCTGGGCTCGATTACATCCTTTACAGGAGCTATCCTTACAGATTCTCCCGGCCTTGCGAGTTCTATATTCACACTCAGTATGCGGTCATCTTTCATTGCAATGTCGACTAGCTCTTTCTTATTTACATAAAGCGTTCCATTCTCAACCTTTGTTTTTTCGCCAAACTGAACATCAGTTATTTTTATTTTTCCAAGTTCCAAACGCAAAACGCACACCTCCTCGTATTTTAAAGCCTTTCTTGTATGTTCCAAATATTTTCCCCTGAAATTGATTTAATTGCATTTCTGCTATAGATTCACCTCCTCGCCCTTGCCAACATTTTGTTATCTGTTTAACATGTATATAAGCAATTCTTATGCCAAGAAATCGTTTTCATTCAAAAAAATTATATTTGTTGATTTTGCAGGATTTCGAGCCCGCCCTATCCTCTTTTTCCTTTTCCACATCGGAAATATTTTGCCTGCTGGGAAATAAATTTCATAGCCGGTAGGCAATTTATTTCCACGTGCTATCAAAATAAACGCCTCATCATTGCTTGAGTTTTAACATGTTGCCTTGCTTGCAAAAAAAAGAGACGCTCATCTTTCTTAAGATGAGCGTCTCTTAGCTAGGAAATCCTTTTCACAATTCTTTTGAATGTTATATTTATCGACTATTTAAGGCCATATTCTCCAATTTTGTTAAACAGCTGCCTTCTGCTGATTTCCAATTTTCTAGCGGCTTCTGAAATGTTGTCTTCGCATATTTCAAGTACCTTTTTAATGTATTTCGTCTCCAAATCTCTCCTTACGTCCCTGAGAGGCCTTACATTCTCCATATGTTCTTCCTCGTCCTCAAAGTCATGATGCAATTCCGGCAAATACCTTTTCATTATTACCCCGTCTTCCGATAAAACGACTAGCCTCTCTATTATATTTTTAAGTTCCCTTATATTGCCCGGATACCCATACGAAATCAAGAAGTCCATGACTCCGTCTTCAATGCGGGATATTTTCTGGTTGAACTTGGTGCTTGATTTTTCCAGGAAGAAATCAAGCAGCAAAGGAAGATCTTCCCTCCTTTTCCTAAGCGGCGGAATTTCTATGCTGATTGTGCTTATCCTGTAAAAGAAGTCTTCCCTGAAGGTCCCCTTTAAAATCTCCTTTTGCAGATTTTTATTAGTTGCGCAAATCAGTCTGAAATCCACATCAATAAGGCGATTGCTGCCTATCTTCTCTATTATCTTCGTTTCAATGGCGCGAAGAAGCTTTACCTGGGTACCCAATGATATCTCTCCAAGCTCGTCCAAAAATAGAGTCCCGCCATGGGCTGCCTCAAATCTGCCTTTTCTTTGATCCACTGCGCCGGTGAAGGAACCTTTTTCATGGCCGAAAAGCTCAGATTCAAGCAGTCCGTCTGAAAAAGCCTGGCAGTTAACGGGGACAAACGTCTTATCTCTTCTTTGACTGCAATTGTGAATATATCTTGAGAAAACTTCTTTACCGACTCCAGACTCCCCAAGCAGCAAAATGTTTATATCACTTTGCGCCGCCTTTTTCGCGATCTGAAGTACCCTGTTAAATTCTTTATTTTTTGTTCGAAGCATGAAGTTTGAGTCTGATTCCACATCTATTTCTTGCTCATATTGCTGCACTGAATTTTCAGCCACTTTCTTTATCTCCTTCAAAAGCTCCTCAGGATCATGGCCTTTCACGAAATATGTAAAAGCTCCCTTTTGCATAGCTAAGACTGCATTCCCTATTGTCCCGTAACCTGTTATTATGATCACTTCCAGCTTGTCGTGCTTTTCCTTTATTTTCTCCAGGAGTTCAATTCCGTCCATACCTTCCATTATAAGGTCGGTAATTACAAGCTGAAAACTGCCATTCTTAAGCTTCTCCAAAGCCTCCATTCCACTTGCTGCCGTTTCTGCTGCATATCCATTGTCTTCAACAATCATCTGAAGTACTTCTCTGTGCTCTAGCTCGTCATCTACAATCAGTATTTTGAATGAAATGTCCTTTGGCTTCATATTACTACTCCCCTCTAAACGGCAGGTCTACTTTAAAGCAGGTTCCTTTTCCCAATTCACTTGAAACTCTTATTTTCCCGCCGTGTTTTTGTATTTCGTTATACACAATATAAAGTCCCAGCCCTGTGCCTTTCCCTACTGGCTTTGTTGTAAAAAACGGATTGAATATGCTGCCTAAATCTTCCTGGCTGATTCCTTCACCGTTGTCACAAAAGATGATTGAAATCCCCTCATCCCCTTTCCCGCATGCAATTTTAATAATTCCACCCTGCGGCATAGCGTCAATGGCATTAGCAATCAAGTTTATGAAAATATGCTTCATTGACTCTTCATTTGCAAAAAATGAAATGTCATCAGGACATGAAACGTCAATATTTATTTTTCTTTTCTCAATAATATTGTTTTCCAATGCAACTATGTTATTAATAAGTGCCTTGATGTTGACTTTTTCATACTCATTAGCGGAAATTCTTGAAAAATTAAGCAAATTGTCAATTATATTGCTCGACCTTTGAACGGAAGATTCTATTACTTCCACGGCCCTTTTCATTTTATGCTCATCATTCATGTTGTTTTTTATTATATAGCAATAATTTCTGATAAGCCCCAGCGGATTTCTTATCTCATGAGCCACACCCGCGGCTAGCTGGCCAGTTGCCGCCATTTTGCTTTCGTGGAGGATTTGCTGCTCCCTTATCATGAAATCCGTTATGTCTTTTATCATTACCAAAACGGCTGCCACATTTTTTTTCTTGTCCTCCAGCGGAAAAGTGCTCATTTGAAACATTTTGGATTCACATCTGAATTCCTGTTGACCCTGCTCGCACCTGTCGAATGTGTTCTCTATCATATCTTCAAAACCAGGGCCGTGGAGTATGTGTTGGAAATCCAGGCTGCTTTGCCCTATTATGTCATTTTTGTCGAGATTCAAAAGGCTGCAGAATGCTTTATTTACATTTATAATCTTATTCCGCCTGTCCACAACTGCCATAAGGTGTGTCAGGCCATCAAACGTTGTTTGAAGCGTTGTATTGCTTTCGTAAAGCTCATGGGTTCTCTTTTCAACCTCCCTTTTCAACATGTTGCTCCATGAAAAGGAAATGTATATTATGAGGCATGTCAGGCTTATAAAAACAAGTGCAACAAGGGCTATCATTTGAGAGGTTTCTTCTTTATCGTAATTTGCTGACGCTCCAAACCATTTTTCATTTATCTTTTCTAGTGTCTTCTTTTTTTTCATATTGTGAATTCCCTTATTAAGTATGGACAGCAGTTCCTTTTCTCCCTTTTTAACTGCCAGAACAGCTTCTTCTTCGATGAAGGGCTTATCTAGGACTTCATAATCCCTACTCGTATCCATAGCCTCGATCAAATGCATTATTACAGCCTCTTCCCCCACTACTGCATCTACTTTCCCCTGTTCAAGAAGCTTTATGGCATTCCTGGAGTCTTTAGTAAAGACATAATTAATAGACTCTACCTTTGAATTCAAAAATTCTATGGCATAGTCTCCCTTTGCAACCCCCACTGTCTTGTTTTCCAGAGCAGTGTAATTGCTAATGCGCCCTTTGTCCTTTGGAAATGCTATGGTCTCCCTTAACGTATACATTGGATCAGAAAAATCGAATACCTTTGCCCTTTCTTTAGACGGTATCAAATCTATGAAATCGCTTTCTCCGGCGGCCAGCTTTTCCAACGACTGGCTCCACCATGCAGTTGATTCTATGGATATAACCTGCCCGACCTCGATTGAGAGCGCACTTATATAGTCGACTATAAGTCCCTGGAATTGGCCGTCCGCTTCATCTATATACCTGTGAGGAGGTGAGGTTTGATCAGATATGTATCTTATTTTTCCATGACGTTTAAGCCATTCATGCTCCTCATTAGTTAGTTTGCTTGGCTTTGCAAAATATTCAACTATATTCATATCATATGCCATGTTTAAATAGATATTTAAATACAAAACACCTAGCACCGTCGCTGCAATTACAGCATTCATTATCCTTTTCTTCATATTGTGTCCTGCCCTTCAGTTATATCTACATGTGCTTTCTATTTTTAATATGACTTGAAAAAAATGCAAATAAGGCGTTTTGGCAGAATTCTCCATTTAACCCGGCAGGTGAAATAGGGAATTGAACCAAAACGCCACACGTATGAATCAATCGTCAGACAACTCATTTATACCACAATTAAAGTTTTCTAATCAAAATGTATTTGTCTTCGAATAAATCTATTGCATGCAAAAAACGCCCAAAAGGGCGTCTTATTTCATTAATAACAAATGTTCAAATGCTCTACACAATTTTTCTCTGTCTACTTTTCCTACTGTTTGATGGCTTCAAACATGTACGTGGCTTTGCTGGCTCCATTCGCAAGGTTTGAATACTCCATGTCCACAATGCCGCTTAGCATTCCATCGGACTCCTGCATGGGTATTTTAACCTGCATAGGCATTGTAAATTCTGTATAGGGATCAATATAGTGCTCCAGCTGCTTTTCCAGGTCAAAGCAGAGCTTGTCACCCTCCAAGTATCCTGCGGCCTTTATCTCAACTCCACTGTAGAAATCGGCAGGATAGGCTTCTCCGTTTATAGAAGCCTCCAGGGGCACTAGTTCCATTGTTAACTTGCCGTCAGCAAGCTTCACTATATTCATGTCGAATCTGGACTCGAACACGCTCGTGCCAGCCTCTCCATGCTCCTCATAGACCCAGTACTTGAGAATCCAAGTTCCCGCAAATCTGTCAGCTTCACTATTTTCATTCTCCGACCCGCTGCTTTCGGAAGGCGTGTTAGTTGCTGCACTTTCTCCCGGCTTAACTACAGGAGGCTGCTCTCTGAAAAACACCGCCCAAATCCCTGCCGCAGCTAGCAAAACAACAATCAAAGATATGAAAACCGCCTTTCCAAATCCGCCCTTTTTAGGCTGTTCGCCAATCGTTTCCATGAATTCCCGCTCGCTTGCGGCATCGTCATAGTCCTGGAGCTCTGCAGGCGACTCTGGATCTTCCTTGAGAGGCGACAATCCCTCTATCCTGTTGCCGCAGCTCTCGCAGAACTTGCTGTCCGGTGACAGCGGGCTTCCGCACTGCACGCAAAATTTGTTCATAATATTATCCTCCTTCAAATAGTTTTTTATACATTATACAAAAAAGCGCCCACAAGGAGCGCTGTATTTAATAAAAAAAACAAATACTCAAGCTATATAATAATTTTTTTGCAGTTTACTTTATTATTTTGAGATAATCCTTGATTTCAAAAACGTCTTCGTCAGTTTTATTAAGCTTGTACTTAATGAACCTGACTTCTTTTTCGACGTTGAGAATACTATCCTTTATGTCTATATGCTGCTCAGCATTCCTCGCCTCAAGCTCTTCGATTTTTTCGACCAATCGGCTCTCAAGCTTATCTAGCTTGCTATCTATTCGACTCTCCAATGCATCCAGCTTGCCATCTATTCGACTTTCCAATGCATCCAGCTTGCTATCTATTCGACTCTCCAATGCATCCAGCTTGCTGTCTATTCTGTTTTCAAGCGCGTTAAACTTCTTATCCATGCTGTTTCCAAATTCAGCAAACATAACATTTATAGCCTGCAGCAATTCCTTATTATCCATGTCATCGCCTCCCGCCATTACATAGTACATAAATTATAACATAAATGCTTGTTAAGTGCCCTAATCAAATATTTCTAAGCATCTACATTATTCCAGCGCAGGCTCTGGCTGACTTGAAGTCACTTGCTTCCCCTTCCGCCAGCGGTAGAAGGTCATTATTATCACGCCGAAAGCAAAGCATATGGCAATTAGGCCGACGAAGAAGCCGAACCCGAATATCATGATTTTGCTTAAGAGAATCAACACAAGAAGCGTAGCGGCGAATGCGAGAAACTGATATCCCCTGCCATTCCAGTTGAGACGTTCTGCAAGCAAGCGGCCTATCGCGTCACTGGCTATGACCTTCGCCAGTATCAGCACTACAAAATACGCCGACATCAGTATGAATGAAAGCGGCATTCCTATTACCGTAATCATAAGCAGGAACGCTGCAACAGGCACTGCTATTACAGCCAGGAAGCCCACTCCAATGCTGACCCAAGGAGCCTCCCTTCCGGTGCTGCTAAGACGAGAAAGCATATTAGGGAATAGCAAATACGCAGCCCCCCAAAGCACCAATCCGGCCAAAAAACTGGCCAGCGGCTCCAAACCAGCTGAAATACTTGGTCTTCATCTCCGGCACCGGGCTAGGCTTAGGAGTCAGCTGCCTTACTTCCCCGGTTTTTGCATCAGGAGAAATCTGAGCCTTGTTTTTAGATGTATAGGTGACCTTGCCGCCAATTGTTCCCGAAGGCCCTACCACAAGATTTTGAACGTCCCAGATAGTTACATCACCCTCTATAGGCGCATTCAGATACATCTGGTTAGCAGCGCCCATTGCCTCTCCAGCAACAGGACCGAGAATTTCAACTGTATTGCCAAAAATAACCACATCTCGCCCTATCTCCGCCTTTTCCTTTAGATACATCGTGTTGCCGGCTCCAGTGACGCTTCCCTCCACCGGCCCGTACAGATTAAGAGTGTTACACGCCACGCGGACATCACCCTTGATACTTCCGTTAATGCTCGCTGTATTGACGGCTGCAATGACATCTCCCGTGACCGAACCGTTTATTACTACCGACTGCCCGGCCGCGAATACGTCCCCGTTCACATTGGCATCAACAGTTATGTTGTTTCCCGTCACAAACAGCGGCCCTTTGATCTCGCCGGCAGGCACATATACCGAGTCTCCGTTCCTGATCTCTAGAGCCGATACTATCCAGACCGGAATTAGACACATTATCAGGGCTGCTACAAATGCATAGCGCCCCCATTTTTTTCTACGCATAAAAATCCCTCCTTTACGTTTTTGGATATTTCTCTGTTTATCGATTTTCACAAATTTGTATAGCTATTAATATAGTTCCCTTTTAGCCTGTTTATATAACTATGTTAACAACAAAAAATTCTCCTTCAGAAATGTATTCCAGGAGAATTTTCTTGTCAATTCAAGTTAAAAAAAGCCTTATTACTGTTCCCTCATCCAGTACCTGCTGCCGTCCGCACTCCTGTCCATGAAGCCGTAGTCCACGAGGTACCTTCTTATCATGACATAATCGTGGTATATCTTCTCGAGTATGCCGTTTACATCCTTTTCCGAATACTCAGTACCCTGCTTGAATCTGGTTGCAATCTCGGTTAATATAATAACCTTTCTTTTTTCCTTGCCTGGGAAGTTTATGAGCATTCCGCTGCCGTCGAAATACTTCGTGAGGACTTCTTTTCTTTCCTTTTCAGTTATGCCGAACTTCTCATCGAGCACAGAAGATCCCCTATGGACTGTAAGCGGCTCCTCCGGAGCTCCATGCACGCTTCTTGACGCAAGCAGCTCCATTATCGAAAGAAAGACCTTAGCCTGCTTTTCCCTCTCTCTTAGCTTGAACCTGTAGTTCCTCACTGTTGATTCGGTGAGCGTCAGGCTTCTGGCAGTTTCACGATCGCTCATTCCCTTGAAAAAACACTCAAGCACCTGTGTCTGGCTTTCCGTAAGCCCTGTATACTTCTTATCCAGGCTCATAAGGTAGTTGAACATCCCTTCATGGTCAACTTGTATGTGAAGCTGGATCCGCTTCTCGGGAGTGACGAATTTTTCGCCTATTTGATATATAAGACCCTCTTCAAACATTTCTCCGCACACAAGGCACACATACGCTTCTTTTTCCTTGTCATGCACATAACCTCGCTTCATGTCATCTATGGATGAATTCCAAAACAAAAGATTTATATCCATAAAATCACCTCCTGAATTCAGAATATCACTTTCGGTTGATTTTGTAAACATTTTTATTTTATGTTTTTACTATTATAGACGTTTTGTGTTTTAGTTTGTTTTTGTGTGAATTACGCTAAAAAAATGCAGACCGGAGACACCTTTATCTCCAACCTGCATTTGTGTAATATATTCTTACAAATTATGTCTTTTCTATTTCAAATATCTCAATCTTTCAATATCCTCAGCCGTTCTGACAGTCAAATGTTCCACCAAATTTATAGCCTCTCCAATTTCCGTTATATTCACCCTTATTGACGCCATCTCATTAGTGATTTTTTTAATTTCATCAGAAACATTTTCATTTTCCACATTTAAAACAGGCTTATCTTCAATCATCTTAAAAATACGATCATATTCGGCATGAGTTTTCTCGATGTTTTCTATGGTATTTAACAAAGGTGCCAGTTTCTCATCAAGTTTCTCGTCCAGTTTTTTATCCAATATTTTAAATATTTCGCTTACCATCTTCATGATTTCATTTTCCATACAGTTTCCTCCTTCTTTGTCTTAACACATGTTGTTTTTTTATCTCTTTTTTGCATTTATTAGCTTCATAAGGTCTTCAAGCGTCATCGTATTGATCACGTCATCCGCCTCAAGCCAGCCCCTCCTGGCTTGCTTTATCCCAAGCCTCATAAGATTCAGCTCGCTAGTGATGTGGGCGTCCGTCGACAAGGCCACCATGACTCCCAGCTCCTTTGCCATCCTGCAGTGGATTTCATTGAGGTCAAGCCTGTCCGGCTGCATATTGAGCTCCATAACGCACCCACATTCTCTCGCAGCCTTCATGAGCCGCTCCATGTCAAGCTCGTACGGCTCGCGGTGGTCAATAAGCCTGCCTGTCGGGTGCGCCAGTATGGTGAAGTACGGATTGTCAATGGCACTTATTATCCTGTCTGTCTGCTTGGCTTTTGAAAGGTTGAACTTGTGGTGGACTGCGCATACTACCAGGTCAAGCCTGCTAAGAATGCTGTCCGGAAGATCGAGTGTCCCATCCTCAAGTATGTCCACCTCTATACTCTTTAGCACCCTTATTCCCTCGAGGCGCTCGTTGAGGAGGTCTATCTGCTCTAGCTGTTCCTCAAGCCTCTTGGGCGTTAGGCCCCTTGCTATCCTCAATCTTCTGGAATGGTCAGTTATGGCTATATATTCATAGCCCCGCTCCCTTGCTGCCAGTGCCATTTCCTCTATCGTGGCTCTTCCGTCTGAAGCCTTTGAATGCATGTGCAGGTCTCCCTTTATATCCTCAAGGCTTATAAGCTTCGGTAGCTTGCCCTTTTGCGCAGCCTCAATCTCCCCCGTGTTCTCCCTAAGCTCGGGAGGTATGAACTGCAAGTCCAGAAGAGAAAACACATCCTCCTCATTCTCACCCCCGATTCTTTCATCTCCCCTGAATATACCGTATTCGCTTATCTTGAGGCCCTTCCTTATAGCAAGCTGCCTCATGGCCACATTGTGCTCCTTTGAGCCTGTAAAATGATGGAGCGCCGATCCGGAGGATATCTCCGGAACAGCCCTCAAATCCACCTGCAATCCGAGCCTCAGAACAGCACTCGAGAGCGTATCTCCCTTTTCGAGCACCTGTTCGACATCCTCATACCCTGCGAATCTATCCATTACGTCCGAATCCCCGTCATGCACAACGAGTATATCTATGTCTCCCACAGTCTCTCTGCCTCTTCGAAAGCTACCGGCTATCTCGACCGATTTAACTCCTTTGCTTTTTTTGAGGTGGTCAATAAGAGGCATTACTATGCTCTCGGCTGTAGAGATCTTTATTCTTGGCTTTGCGCCTTTCTTGAGGTCCATGGCTTCAATCTCTTCGATTATCATCCTTTCAGTCTTTACATCAAAACCCCTTATCTGGCTGACCCTACCTTCCCTGGCCGCCTCCTCAAGTTCGCTGAGATTTTTTATGCCAAGCTTCTCGTAAAGCTCCCTCACCTTTACAAAGCCTATCCCTCTTAGCTTGAGTATCTCGAGCAGCCCTTCGGGAAACCTCTCCTTTATTTCCTCGAACTGATGCAGCCTGCCTGCGCCTGCAATCTCGACGAGCTTTTGCGAAAGCTCCTTGCCTATGCCGGGAAGCTGCGTAAGATCCTCTCCTAGCTCTACCATTTCTGATATGCTTCGAGGAAGGCTTGCAATGCTGTAGGATGCGTTCCTGTAAGCCCTTATCTTGTACCGGTTGGCCCCCTCAAGCTCAAGCATGTCGGCATAGTCACTGAGCAGCTTTGAAATATATGCGTTGTTTACAGCCATTGCCTCACCTCCACATGTCATAGCTGTTAGCCGATTCTTATACATCTCATTGACATAGATGAGTGCTGAAGCCCCGTGTAAATGAATTCCAGCCTGTCGCCTTCTTCCTGCATCCCTGCAATATAGAGCAGCGGCAGATAGTGGTCTCTTGTAGGCACTGCCAACTTTGCTGAATCGCCGGCATTCTTGTAATCGATAAGCGCCCTGTGATCATTGTTCTCCAGCGCCTTGGCGATATATGAATCAAAGTCAATAGTCCAGGCAAAAGGAGGAGCATCCATTTCACGGTTCATCTTCCAGAGATTGTGGACTATGTTGCCGCTTCCAATGACGAGTATCCCCTTATCCCTGAGTCCGCGCAGCTTTTTGCCCATGTTGTAATGGTATTCCTCGTCCTTGCCCATGTCAAGGCTCATCTCCACAACGGGAATGTCGGCCTTAGGATACATGTGCACGAGCACAGCCCAAGCCGCGTGGTCCATGCCCCATTTGTCGCTGCAGGTGACTCCCGCATCCCGCAGCTCCTCTTCTATGAGAGCGACAAAGCCCGCAGCTCCTGATGGGCTGTATTTGACCTGGTAGAGCTCATCTGGGAATCCGTAAAAATCGTATATCTGCCTTGGCCTGTCGGCGCAGGTTATATGAGTGCCCTGCGCCATCCAGTGCGCTGAAACCACAAGTATCGCCTCTGGTATAGGAATTGAATTTGCAACCTTCTTAAGCGCCGCTGTATATGAATTGTCCATTATCGCATTCATAGGATTTCCGTGACCTATAAAAAGCGCAGGCATTTTTGAACTCATGAAGAAGCCTCCTTTTGGGGTTAATCCTGTCCTGGTTCATTGTCTATGTGCATTCTCTTATTTTGTAGTCTAACTAGCTGCTGTTATATTAATATACCCTCTGCAAAAGTGCATAAAAACATTCCTTCCGAAGTAATTTTGAGCAACATATCACCCGTATTGTTCAAAAAATAAAAAAAAGCCTGCGCCTCAACTATGTCTCAGCAGACTTCTCCCCTGCAGCATTCATTTTACAATTCCCTTTCAAGTATCGGCAATGCTATTCCCACGAATGCCAGCATAGGCACAATAAACCATGCCATTTTTAGTGCAACCCGCAAGAGCACCTCTGTTGTTGTCATAACTTTACTCCCCCTCACTTGAACACATAATACGCAAAATTCCAGACATAACTGTCCCTAAAATGCTGTTTTGTGAAATATTTTATGCAAGTTGCTTTTAATGCGCCGTCCAAAGGGTATAATTTAATATTTAAGCGCAAAAAGCACCTGATGCGAATATTTCCCCCGCACAGATGCTTTTTTAACTCCATATTCTTGCACATTAACCATATGCATATTCAAAATTCAGATTGCACTTCTACCTTAAATAGCTTACCGTTCCTTTCCTTCTCGACGGGGCCTTCGTCGGTCTCGCCTTTTTGTAACCAACCGCCACTGCGTAGTAGGGCTTGTAGCCTTCAGGTATTTCCAGCTTCTCCTTGTACGCTTCCTTTTTGCTGCTCTCGAACAGGAACGTTACTATCCCGTTCCAGCAAGTGCCTATATCTATGGCCTCTGCGGCCAGAAGCATGTTCTGGGTTGCCGCCGCACAGTCTATCTGGGGCATCATCGACGCCTCCTCTCCCGAAACTACTATAAGCGTAGGCGCTCCGTAGAATATGTCAAGCTCCGGATTCGTTACCATTTTCAGTATCACATCGTCTAAATCAAATTCCTGCGCGGCCTCTTTCGCCTGCTCGCTCAGTTCCTTTATAAGCTCCTTGTTTTGAACAACCGTAAAATGCCACGACTGGTCATTATGCGCGCTGGGAGCATATATGCCGGCTTCGAGTATAAGCTCGAGCTCCTCATCCCTTATCTGATCCTCCATGAATCTCCTTATGGATCTTCTTGACTTTATGATATCTATGACCTTATTTTCCACGATTATCACTCCTTTTATGATGTTTTTGAACTATTCTACCTGTACTCTAAAAGATATCCAAAACAACCTTGTGCTAATCACCCTCAGGCTCCGCATCCAATCTGCACGGCCTTCCGTCGAAGCCAAATATTATCACTATGACCTGAATGAAAAGTGACGCGAGTGCTGCTATCAGGAAAAAATAATAAGCCTTGAGTCCTTCCGCGCCGAACTTGCTTAAAAACGCCCCGAATAAAGCGATTGCCGAACCCAGCGCCATGCAGGCTGCCGCCCAATAAAGCCTTCTGGATATGTAGCAAGCCGCCCAAAAACCCAAGGCGATTGCGCATATTATGAATATGCTTCCGTATGTAGATATCCTCTCGACCGTAAAAAAAGACTCGGACAAGACCATGTTTCTGCATTCCAAAAAATTTTCGATGCCCATCCTTCTCGATGAATAATACTCAAGCGCCCATGCCCCGCTAAAGAGCGCTCCCTGCAGCAAAAGCGCATAAAATGCAAACAGCTTCTTCATACCTTTGCCTCCTTCAAAATCATCTGCATATTTGTAATTTGTTTTTATATTTATTCATATTATACCAAAAAAGCCAAAAGATCTCTCAATAAAGAGTTCTTTTGGCCTATTAAAAAATAATTCTATTATACTATTTCACTTCTGCGCCTTATTTACCTGCCGGCTGGCTTAAGTGCAATTTCGTTACAGCTTTTATCTGTCTTTTTTTATGAATATTAACTCGATTGAGCCTTCAGGGCATTTTTTAATGCAGTCTCCGCATCTTATGCACTCCGGGCTGTTTGGCTGCAGCTGGGGCTTCACACCCATTTTACAGACGGCTTCGCATTTGCCGCAGCTTATGCACGAGCTCTTGTCTACCTCAAGTCTGCATAAGCTTATAGGATTGAATATGGCATATATGGCTCCAAGCGGGCATACGAACCTGCAAAACGGCCTGTATATGAAAACCGACGAAACTATTGTTGCAAGGAGCAGCAGACTCTTCCAGCCAAACAAACAGCCCGCAGCTCCTCGCAGCCCCTCGTTCATAAGCAGCAGAGGGATTCCCGCTTCCAGAGTGCCCGCCGGGCATATCCACTTGCAAAAATACGGAACGCTCATGCCTAGCTCGTCGCTCAGGACAAACGGCAACAGTATCACGAACACGGCCAGCACCGCATACTTTGCATACCTAAAATTGGACCACGAGCCTTTGACTGCAAACTTTCGGGATGGAATTCTGCTGAGCAGATCCTGCACTAGCCCGAAAGGGCACAGCCAGCCGCACACCAGCCTTCCCATCGCAAGACCCATAAGAGTCAGCAGCCCTAATATGTAGAACGAGAAATTATACTTGATGCTCCCCATTACTGCCTGAAGCGAGCCTATGGGGCACGAGCCCAGCGCTCCGGGACATGAATAGCAGTTTAACCCCGGCACGCAAAGCTTCTTCAGATCTCCCTTGTATATGCTTCCCTCGGCAAAGCCTTTAAGATAACCGTTTGATGCTATTGCCGAAATCATCTGTATGTATGTTCTTTTCAACTTATCCAATTCCTATGCACTCCAGACATATGTTTATAGCTTTTTTGAGCACTGTAGCCGTCTCGCCCCTAATTATCCCCGCTGCAGTCAGCAATATGCCGGCCAGCAGCACAGCTGCCCTTATCTGATTTAGTTTCATGCTGCCACCCCCGTCATATTATTTTAATGGCCAGGAAAGGCAACTTCCGCCACCTTATTCATGACAATTAGTCCCTGCTCCATAATTCATTATATCGCATGCATTGTAGTTTTGAACACGCTTGGGTATAATAATCATGATTGAAATATTCTTATAAAATAACACTTACTGATTCACTTCATCTATTTTAAAAAGGAGTGTGGCGGTGCATGGATACAACAGATTATATCAACTGGAAAAGCAAAACCGCCATTTTTCTAACAAGCCAGACACTCTCACTGTTTGGCTCTTCAATAGTCGGCTTTGCAATCATATGGCATATAGCGCTTGAAACCTCCTCTGGCACTGTTATGACGATAGCCATTCTCTGCACATTCCTGCCGCAAATATTCATTTCTCTGTTCGCCGGAGTCTGGGCTGACAGATACAGCCGCAAAATGCTCATAATGCTTTCGGATTCTTTCATAGCTCTCTCTACGCTCATTCTGGCTGTAATGTATGCAATGGGCATGAAGGCCCTGTGGCTCATATTTCTTATCTCCATAATCCGCTCAATCGGCTCAGGCGTACAAACACCTGCAGTTGGAGCTATATTGCCTCAAATCGTCCCTTCGGAAAAATTAATGAAGGTAAACGGAATACACAGCACCATAAGCTCCGTAATGATGCTCGCTTCTCCTGCTGTTGGCGGCGCGATACTTGGGCTTTGGGGCTTCAGCGCAGCTCTTTTTTTCGATGTTGTAACAGCGGCCATAGCCGTTGGCATAATGTCTTTACTGAGCATATCCGCATACCAAAGATCGGATGCGCAGGAAGAAGCCTCCACAATGTCCGACCTCAAAAACGGCCTGATATACTCTAGAAATCACGATCTGGTCAGGAATTTGCTTGTTTTCTACAGCCTGTTTTTCTTCTTTGTGACACCTGCCGCATTCCTGACGCCCGTGCTTGTGACGAGAAGCTTTGGAGCAGAGGTGTGGAAACTTACAGCCAATGAAATGGTCTGGAGCGCAGGATCAATACTCGGCGGACTCATCATAACAGTCTGGAGTGGATTCAAGAATAAAATACACACAATGGCAATCTCGTGCCTCGCATTTGGAATCACCTTCGTAATGCTCGGACTTGCGGCGGATTTTATCGTATATCTTATCGTCATGTTTGTTTCAGGCATTTTCCTGCCATTTTTCGCAACAGCGGAGACAGTTCTTATTCAGGAGAATGTTGCAGCTGATATGCTCGGCAGGGTTTTCTCAGTCATACAAATCATAGTGTCTGTAACAATGCCGCTGGGCATGCTCGTATTCGGACCGATGGCTGACTTAATCAAAATCCAGTATCTCCTCATTGCATCCGGCATTGTGCTGGCGATGCTTGGTCTTTACATTTACACAAACAAAAAAATCACCGGCTTGGACAATGATCCCGTATAGCCTCGAACGCAAAATGCGCCAACCTATTGACTCGGCTGGCGCATTTTTAATGCAGTGTCTCTGCTGTGTTTTTGATTGATGCCTTTAGTTGCCTTCGCTTTTTTGGCTTAGCATCCCTTGTATTATCTCCTTGTACTCCTCCATAGAGTGTGCCCCCACAACCGGAGCCCCCACAATGTTCCCCTCGCCGTCTACAAACACAGATGTAGGAAAGGCCTGTATGGAAATGAGAAGTCCGTTTATTATGGCCTCATCAGGCACAATATTAGTGAACTTAACGCCTTTTTCAGCTATAATAGCTCTTGCCGCCTCTTCGTTTTCAGCATCCGGAGTGTCTCCAATTATGCCTACAACTGCAACGCCCTGGTCCTTCATTTCCTCGCTTAGCTTTTGAAGCTCCGGCATCTCATATACGCAAGGCGGGCAGAAGGTGCCCCATATGTTCACCATTGTGAGTTTTTTGCCTTCAAATATCGTATTGTCCACATCGGAGCCGTTAATGTCCTTAGCCTGGAAGCTTGGCATCAGGCCCGGCATACCCGTGTCACTGGCCACCTCCTGCTGCGAGCTCTGCTCCTGCTGTGAACTGCCTTCATTTTCTTCTGCTGTCTTGCCGCATGCAGCCATTGTAAGCATGACTATAACAGACAGCATAAGCGCAAAATACCTCTTCATTCCAAATACCCCCCTACGGTTATAATAATACAATTATATACCATTCAGCCTGCTGAAAAACAAATATTTCTGCAGGTTTTTAAAAAAAATAGGACATGGCAAGATGGGTGTCTCGCATGTCCCGAAAAAAATATATTTGAGTTGAGTGTGGTCGAATTAAATGCAGCCATACAGGGTCGCATGCCTGCTGCACGACTGCTACTAAATTCTAACACCACACTCGCCGCCGGTACATATGTTTTGTTAAGTATTTTCTATTTTTATTTAATTTTATTAGCCTTTGTTAAGTTTATTGAATTTATATTAAGTGTTTTTTGTTTTTAATTAATAAAATTAGTGTTCAGGGGGCGCACACTTGTGCGTTTGCAGTCTGGTATTTTCCGACAGTAAAATTGCCGCAAAGCCACTTGGTGAGCATTGGCAAAAATTTCCACATCCACGGAATTTACTTCTGCAAACTGGAATTTACATTTTCATTTAAATCTATTTTTATTCTTAAAAAATCCCTAAAATCCAACCGAACACCTGTTTGTTTTATTGTATACCTTCTCCATTGCACGCATCAACCCTATTGTTTTGCGACATTATTCGATTTTTCGACATAATATTGCAAAATTTAGTATGTGTTAAAATCAATACTTTTAGGTATGTATACAATAATACATGTTTGAAGGGTGGAGATGAAATGGATTTTACAGAACTGCTACGACAGTTTACAAAGAGAGTTGAGAGCATGAAAGACTCTATTCTAACTGAAGAGGCAACCAAAACATCAATTATAATGCCTTTTTTCCAACTCATGGGTTATGATGTTTTTAATCCGACTGAATTCGTGCCTGAGTTTACAGCTGATGTCGGGATAAAAAAGGGTGAGAAGGTTGACTATGCGATACTTCAAGAAGGGCAGCCTTCAATTTTAATTGAGGCCAAGTGGATTGGGGAAAAACTCGAGAAACACGACTCTCAACTTTTTAGATACTTCGGGACAACAAACGCCAAATTCGCAATACTAACAAACGGAGCTGTTTATAAGTTTTATACAGACCTGGAAGAACCGAATAAAATGGATGAATCACCTTTCTTAGAAATAAACCTGCTGAACCTGAAGGAGCTTGATATATCAGAACTCAAGAAATTCCATAAGGAAAACTTCGACTTAAAAGAGATATTCGATACAGCCTCAGAACTCAAATATTCGAATTTAATAAAAAATTTCATGGCTGGTCAACTTATAGATCCATCGGATGATTATGTGCGTTTTGTACTTGGGAATATTTATGCTGGAGTAAAAACGCAAAATGTAGTGGACAAATTCAAGCCAGTAGTAAGAAAATCAATGAATCAGTACATAAATGAATTGATGAATGACAGAATAAAATCTGCTTTAGAAAAGAATTCCGTAGAAAACGAATCGCGACTCAAGCTTGGGCATGAAACGCTCAATTCCAACGATGATCCGGAATCTCCAGCATCCACGGAACAAAACGATATAGTTACAACTATGGAAGAACTGGAATCCTATTTCATAATCAAAGCTATTTTGCGAGAAAGCATAGATGCCGAAAGAATAACCTATAAGGATACATTGAGTTATTTCGGGATTCTTCTTGATGACAATACAAGAAAGTGGATATGCAGGATTTACTTTAAAGAAAATACAAGATACATAGTAATTCCTGATGAAAACCAAGCACAAAACAGATACGATTTTGAAAAAATAGATGAATTATATCAATTCAAAGATCACATCATCAAAAGAGTTGAGGCTTTATGCTAAACATAATCCAAAGAGCGGCAACGCTCTTTTTCTTTGCTTTCAATCAATAAGATAAATAATAAAATAAGTAAGAATAAATATTTATTGTATGAAAATTACATTAACCCTTGAATTAGTCAAAAATAGGATATAAAATATTGAGTAGTTGTAAAAATAGGTAATTGTACCTTTTAAAAATAAATTGTTTTCAGCGAAAAAGGCAAACTAGGCTAAAGACTAGGACGCAAAACTAAAGGGCCTGTAGAGTGTGTAAAATAAAGTGTGTATCTTCCTTGGAATTGATATAATCAAACTATCATTCAAGGAGGTATGCACTTTTTATATGGGGATTTTAAGTAAAGATCAAATAAGACAAATGATAAAGCATTACGGAATCAAGGATGCAAAGGACATCCATGAGGCTCTTAAGGACATGTTTTCAGAAACAATCCAGGAGATGCTTGAGGCTGAACTTGATGAGCACCTTGGATATTCAAAATATGACTATAAAAACAAGGAAACGACTAATAGCCGAAACGGCAAAAGAAGCAAGAAGATACTATCAGACCTTGGGGAGTTTGAAATCGAGGTGCCAAGAGATAGGGACGGTGATTTTGAGCCTGTGGTTGTAAAAAATCATCAAAGAAGCGTATCAGGAATAGAAGACCAAGTAATAGGAATGTATGCAAAGGGCATGACAACAAGAGACATAGCAGCTCAGCTAGAAAAGATATACGGGATAGATGCTTCTCCCACACTAATATCAAAGATAACAGATAAGATCCTTCCACTTGCTCAAGAATGGCAAAATCGGCCGCTAGAGCCGATTTATCCGATTATATTTATGGACGCGATACACTATAAAGTCAGGCAGGATGGCAAGGTTATCTGCAAGGCCGCATACGCAGTAATAGGAGTCAACATCGAGGGCAAAAAGGATGTACTTGGCCTTTGGATAGGGGAAAACGAGACAGCCAAGTACTGGCTGCAGGTTCTAAACGACTTGAAAAACAGGGGCGTAAAAGACATCCTTATAGCATCAATAGATGGGCTAAACGGCTTCTCTGATGCGATAAGAGCGGTTTTTCCAAACACGGACATACAAAGATGCATAGTCCATCAGATAAGAAACTCGCTAAGCTATGTATCATACAAGGACAGAAAAGCCTTCGCAAAAGAGCTCAAGGAAGTGTACTCGGCCATAAACGAGCAAACAGCCCTAATAGAGCTTGAAAAGCTCGAAGAAAAATGGGGTGAAAAATACTATATAAGCCTAAAATCATGGAGAAACAACTGGGATGAGCTTTCGGCTTATTTCAAGTATCCTGATGAAATCAGAAAAATAATCTACACGACAAACTCCATGGAGAGCTACAACAGGCAGCTTAGAAAAGTGACCAAAAGCAAGAGTATATTCCCAAGCGATGATTCTCTATTCAAGAGCCTGTACCTTGCAACGGCTGATATCACCCAGAAATGGTGTACAAAACTGCGAGACTGGCACCTGATTCTGGCCCAGTTAAGCATATATTTTGAAGACAGGATTAACCCGTATTTGTAAAAAAAAAGACCATTAAATGTTGGCACTCTAGTTATTTTCACCAAATGGAAAAATATTTAATTTAAGTAATAAAAAGCCTGGAAGGCTCATATTTAAAAGCTTTCCAGGCAACCAACCAATAAAACAATATATCTTTTTTAAGGAATCATACACATAATTATTGACAGACTCGGCCTGTAAAATGGCAGCCAGTTACCGCTTCAAAAGATTCCACATTCATATTTTTGCCGAAAACATGTCGGAGGTGTAATATATGTGTTTAGCTTAAAACGACTCCATCCCGCACTTGTTTTGGGCCTTTCTATTGCGTTTTGTTTATTATTCAGCGTATTTACATACAATTCTGGTGGCGCTATGACCCCATATCCTCATTTGTTCTATGCAGCTATAATTTTTGCTGCTATACATGGAGGTTGGAAAACAACTATATTCACTATATTTTTATCTTCTCTTCTAACTTCACATGTTGTCTTGCCATTAGATGTGAATCATCAGATTCCACAAAGTTTATCCATGAGTTTTTTCCGCGACTTTATGTTTGCCTTTGTAGGTATTGGGGTTAAATCCTCGCGTTCTTTTATAGTTTCAAAATATGTGCAGGCAAGCAAAGACCAAGAACAAATGTTTATTCAGATGCTTAAAATAGCAGAACTTAGGGATCCCGAAGTCACAGGACAACATTTGGAACGTACCGTGGCTTATGCTCAAATTCTCCTAAGAGATATGGATATGCCGAATAAAGAAAAGGAGCTCATAGCTACTTGTATTCCATTTCATGATATTGGAAAAATATCAATTCCTGATAGCATTCTACTTAAACCAGGTAAACTTACCTTTGACGAATTTGAGACTATAAAACACCACACAACCATCGGAAAACAAATTCTCGAAAATCTTGAGACTTCTATTGAAAACAGTCATATGAAAGAGTTTGTTGCTATGGCAAAAGAAATATGCCACTTTCACCATGAAAAAGTAGATGGCACCGGTTATCCCTTGGGCCTAAAAGGTGATGAAATACCTTTTTCGGCCAAAGTAACCGCCTTATGCGATGTCTACGATGCTTTGGCCACAGAAAGGCCTTACAAAGCGCCTTATCCCCACGAGGAATGCGTTAGAATCATTAAGGAAGGCCGTAATACTCACTTTGATTCTGAGCTTGTAGATAATTTTTTGAGGGTTGAAAAAGAATTTAATGAAATTTCTGAAAAACTAAGTCAATAAGAATATACAATTAAGAGCTTCGGCTCTTTTTTATTTTTGTCTTTTAACTTCCAGGCTTGAGGTATGGTTCCGTTGGCAAAAACGGCCCGTTGGCAAAAAAAACCGCCGACATTTGATATTTGCCGACGGTTTGCCAACGCACGATGTAAATTTAATAAGATTCGCTAAAATTTATTAAACTATGCCAAGTTATTCAAATTTCATGTTCAATCAAGCTATATCAAAGCATTCAAGCTATGGAAGCGTTGATTTTACTAACCGAAATATCTCTTTAGAAGCCCTGCAAAAGCCGCTCCGTGTCTTGCCTCATCCTTGCACATTTCATGCACTGTATCGTGTATTGCATCGTAGTTGAGCTGCTTCGCCTTTGTTGCAAGATCCTTCTTGCCCTGGCATGCGCCGTGCTCCGCGTCCACTCTCATCTGAAGGTTTTTCCTTGTGTCTGCTGCAACCACTTCACCAAGCAGCTCTGCAAACTTGGCTGCGTGCTCAGCCTCCTCGAAGGCTATTCTCTTGTAGGCCTCGGCTATTTCAGGGTATCCCTCTCTGTCAGCCTGTCTGCTCATTGCAAGATACATTCCAACCTCCGTGCACTCGCCCATGAAATTGTCCCTTAATCCCTGCACTACTTCCTCGTCTATTCCATCTATAACTCCTATTCTGTGCTCATCAGCCCAGACAATATCTTCGCCTTCAGCCTTATGTATGAACTTGTCGCTTCCAACGCCACACAGTGGACATTTTTCAGGTGCTGCTTCCCCTTCGTGAACATATCCGCATACTGTACAAACAAATTTTTTCATTATTCAATTTCCTCCTTGATATTAAATATTATTAGATATAAAACATAGTGTTTTGTGGGTGTATGTAATCATTGCTTTTTTGTAATGATTACAGTTATATATTATTCTCTCCCCGAGATTTTGTCAACATGTTTTGTGAATTTTTTTTCTATTAGCATAATCACCTTAAATGCAACTGAGAAAAGACCTTCCAACATGCTATGAAAAGGTCTTTTCTCAGTTTGCTCCATATATATTTATATTGAAATCCAAGATTGTGTCCTTATCGAATATAACTATCTAGACATTACACATACTCCAAAAGCTCCTTTATGCCCTCAATCTTTACTGAGTCTTCGTAATCCACGTTAATTCCGAAACTTCTGAGATTAAAGCTTTCTGCAAGCTTCATGTCATTTACTGAGTCGCCAACCAGGAACGACTCCTTCATATTTATTTCTGGATACTTAGAAAGCGCATCTTTTATCATGCCGGGCTTTGGCTTGATGCAACCGCAGCCTTCGTGCCTCCCGTGAGGGCAGTAGAAAATATCCTTTACCTGCACGCCTTCTTTTCCGAGTATCTCAAGAAACTTAGCGGTGTATTCATCATAGTCCACCTGAGTATAGTTGTATTCAGGCTCGCCCAGCAGATACTGGTTTGTGAGTATTATTATAGAGTAGCCTCTTTTAATTATCTCCTGCATTGTTTCTATTGCTCCCTCGAGTATCTCCGGCTCCCTTACATTCTGCCACTCCTCGTCCGGATAGGATTTTACTATTGTGCCGTCCCTGTCCATGAATGCTATTTTCATATATTAAATATCCGTTGCCAAAACCTTATAAAACTCTACAAAGCTTTGTTTAATTCCCTGTTCATCCTGTCCCATTTTGCGATAAAGCATGCTACTTTGGTTTGGTGTAATTTTCACTATCGCATTCGTTGCTTGGTGAGCATGATTGCTTCTGATATTTGCTAGTCGCCTGTGAAGGAATCTAATCTCTCTTTCAAGTTTTATAATGTTACATGTTTTGGCGAACTTAACCCCCTTTTTGTTTTTTAGGTATTTGCAAGATACCCTACGCTGTAACCTGCGTAGCCTTTTTTCTTTGATACATTGAATACACTCTTTGTTGCTTCTTTCAGAGTCTCATTAGTGTCCAGCTTTATGTCCACACCCCCTTATCTAACCTATTTCCATAAAACAGCAAAGAAAATTGAATAGTAAAAAGCCCGGAATACTTTTATTTAAAATTTTCCAGGCAATAAGCTAATAAAATTCTACATTTTTTCCAATGAATCATATATATCATTATTGGTAAACTCAAGCATCTTTTTTAAAAAATCATAAGCTGCATTTGCTTCTAAAGGCTTACTAAAGTAGTATCCTTGAATATTATCACAGCCGATATTTCTAAGATATTCAACTTGTTCAAGTGTTTCTACCCCTTCAGCGATAAGGTCTTTATTAAATTCAGTTGCTATTATTGAAATTATATTTACCATTTTTATTTTATCAGAATCATTAGGTATTCCATCAATAAATGATTTGTCTATCTTTATGATGTCGGGATTTATTTTGTTTATATAGGATAATGAGGAATACCCCACACCAAAATCATCTAGCGATATATTAATCCCTGATTTTTGAAATTCTTTTAGAGCGGAAATCATGAGCTTTTCATTCTTAAGTATAGCTGTTTCCGTTATTTCTATTGCAATCCATTCGGGCCTAATACCTGTTTTGTGAATTATATCCATTATAGAATTATAGAAATTACTTTTTAGGAATTGTATTGCCGAAAAATTTACAGATACATTAGGATTTATCCAGCCTTGTTCACTCCATTTTTTCACTTGTTTACAAACTTCAGCGAAAACCCATTCACCTAGCGTAATGATGAGTCCGTTTTCTTCAGCTGCGCTTATAAAATCCGATGGTTGAATATATCCTAATAAAGGATGATTCCAGCGCATGAGAGCCTCAAAACCAATTAATTTACCGGAGGTTGCATTAATCTGTGGTTGGTAGTGAATGCTCAAGCCCTCATTATTTTTAAGTGCAAGCTGAAGATCATTCATTAGAGAAAAAATCTTTTCGCTTTGGTGTCTCATTTCATCCACATAAAAAACACATTTTGTATTTATTTCTGATTTGGACCGTGTTAAAGCGATAGCAGCATTTTTCATAAGTTGCTCTATAGTACTGCCGTCATTTGGATAAATAGCACATCCAATACTAAGAGATACAAAAAGCGTATATTTGTCTAGTATAATTGGTTGTTCGAAAGATTGCTGAATACATCGGATTACATTTGCAATATTTTCATATTCCAAGTATGCGTTTTCTAGAGGAATTATCATTGCAAACTCATCTCCGCCAAACCTTGTTACTGTTATGTTCGAAGACACAGATCCTAATAGTTTTTTTGCAACAGCCTGTATAAGCTTGTCGCCTAAAATATGTCCCAAGTGATCGTTTATGAATTTGAATTTTTTCATGTCCAGAAATAGCAATCCAAAGGAAGTACCTATAGTGGAGATTTTTTCATTTAGAATTTTTTCGAGTTCCCTTCTGTTCCCAATGCCTGTGACACTATCTGTATATGCCATATGCTCCATTTTTTTTTCTGCTATTTTCAACTGCGATATATCTCTTAAACTTGCTATTATTCCATTTATACTGGGATTGGACTTAAGATTTCTAAATGAAATTTCCAAGTCAATATATTTTCCTGTCGAATGTAAAACCCTACATTGCATTTTATGTCTTAATTTTGAGTCTGTACAAATTTTCAAGAATATTTCAATAGCCATTTTTCTGTCATCTGGATGAAGCAGCTTATAGAAATTTCGACCTATTAATTCACAGGGCTTCCTACCTATAATTTCCATTGATGAAGGACTGACATACCGCACCATGTTGTCTGTATCCATAATTATAAATATTTCGCTTGAATCTCCAATAAGTCTTTTGAATCTCTCTTCGTTTTGAGCCAGTGTGTAGCTTAATTTTTCATTTTCTGTTTTTATATCTGTTATATCTGAACCAACAGATTGGAATTCAATTATATTTTTATTGGTATCAAAAAATGCCCTGTCGGTCCATCTTTGCCAAGCTATATAGCCATCACTATTAATAGTTTTATGCTCGTATGTAATAATATCGTTTTCAACTGTAAATGACGCGATATATTCTCGGATTTTTTCGTGCTCACTTTCGGGTACCAGCGTAAGAAAGCTCTGCCCCAAGAGTTCATTTCTTGATTTGCCAAAATTATCACAGTAAGTCTGATTTACATATGTTAAGGTAGTATCCGGAAGGAATTTACATATCATCTCACTGCTTCCTTCGACTATATCTATGTACTGCTGATTGCTTATTATAAACTTATTTTTATTCTCAACTAATTCAACGTTGTCTATTGCCATGCAGACGATGTAATCTATATTTTCTCCATTGAATACTGGAGTTTTGATTATTTCAAAAGATTTCATCTTGCCTTTCCCGTCTGCTACAAGTTCAGTTTGAATGAATGTCTTTTTAGAATTTATTACTTCTTCACTGCTTTTTATGCATTGTATAGCTACATCCTTATTGAAAATTTCTTCGATTAATTTTCCTTCAACATCCTTTTTTGTAAGTCCGATATAATTTAAATGTGCCTTATTTGCACCGTAATATCTATTGTCTGTAGAAATTAACCACACTTGTAAATTCAATTTTTCTATAAAATATAAGTGAAGTCTAATTCTGTCTATCCTATCGATGTTTGAAAACATTGTTAATCCTCCTAATATACAAAACCATAAAACATACAGAGAACATTGTAGCATAAAAAACTATATGATAAATGTTTTTTTATGCAAATCACATTTATCGCTTTAGTTAGTTAAATTATTAATTTGGATGTGAAAATATGTAATTACATGCTACAATAAACATGGTTTAAATTAAATGAATTTTTAATAAAAAATGAATCCTAGGTCTATAGAAATATTCCTGTTTGAAAAATTAAAAGAGATAAAGGCAAAATCATCGAAAGATGATGACGCAAAGCCACGAGTCTAAGTCTATATGAAAAGATATGATCGTCGGGTTGCCTATGCTTGTGTATTCTTTTTGATGTGTATTTTATCAAAGCTTAAACATGGGAGGTGACTTAGAAGTCATCTCCTTATTATTTTCAGAAAAAAATGAACTATCAAAAAAATGGGCAGACAACTTGATTGACCTTGTAATGTAAGTTTTTCTAAGGGTAATCAAAAAGGAGGGGCAGCAGTGATAGTCAAAGCGCAGAGCGAAGAAGAAGCTCGATTGTTTGTAAAGAATGCTTATGGGCGTGTAGATAGTGAATTTAGGTTGAAGGTCGTTAAGGAACCGTATAGTAATTTCTTGGGATTTATAAAAAGAAAAGGGCTATATAAGATAGAAGTAGAGAAAGTGCAAATAGAGACCCAGGAAAATACTCATTTGCAAAACTGGGAAAAATATTATGGGTATGCGGAAATTATAAATGGAAATGTCAAAGTAACTATACCTGGTGGAATTAGAAAATATCCATCATTAAAAGCTGATGATCCTAATATAGATGTTTTTGTAAATGGAGAGAAGATTGTCGGAAGTATAATATTGACTGAAAATGACAAAATAGAACTTAAACCTAAGGTAATAGATCCGGTCACCAGATTGGAAGTCGATATTTCAGATGATGGAATGGAAGCCACTTTGAAAATACATAAAGAAAAGGGCAAGAAATTTTACATAAAAGATTCTGCTGGAGAAAATAATCTGGTGATTTGTTCTGATTTTGAAGAGATAGAGGCTGAAAAAGCAACTATAGACCATTGCATTAGAATTTTAAATGATTCCAGAATAAAATTGGATATTATAGATATCGAAGCCGTAAACAAATTAATCGATTTACCGGATGGCGGTTCTATTGTTGTTGCAAGAGGCAAGGCTCCTTGTGATGGAATCAATGCAGAAATTCAGTATTTTTTTGAAGAATCAGATTTTGAAAATGAAAAACCCGTACAAATTGGAGATGTGTTGGCGTTTAAGCTGAGACCGTCATTAAATGCCAAAAATGGAATTAGCGTTACAGGCGAATTGACTCATGGCAATGAGCCCGAAGAACAATCTTTTTCTGTCGGTAAAGGAGCCGTACTTCTAGAGAATGACACCAAGATTGTTGCATGTACAGATGGCACGCCTAGAATAATAGATGGAAAAATATGCGTTGTGCCACTACTAGTTATTGCCAGTGATGTTGATAGTAATACAGGCAACATTAAGTTTGATGGTGATTTGCTTATTAAGGGAAATGTAATGGATAACATGGAAGTCAATGCAAAAGGAAAAATAAAAACACTTGGTTCGGTTTACAATTCCAAGGTCATTTCGGATAGGGATATCACTATCTGTGGAAAAGTGATAGGCGGGAAATTGGTAGCAGGTAAAAATATGGCTAACCATCTAATCAGTGTTTCGGTAGTTGAAGATTCCCTAGTAGTTATAAATGACATCATTAAGCGGGTTGATTTATTTATTAAAAAAGATATTAGTATGGCCGCCAGAGTGGTATATTCTGAGCAGGAGGCCATACTAAAATACATCAAAAAAATAGAGAAAGTATTGTCCGAAATGGATGAAGATGATAAAGATACATCATTTACTATGCTATGCAATATTAAAAATTGCTTATTAGAAATTAGTGAACTGAATACAAAAAACATAGACAAACTGAAAGTCATTTATAAAAAAATAGTACAATACATTGATAACATGCAATCTATGTATGAAGCAAGAATAGAATTACAGTATGCCCAAAATTCAAATATATACTCTAGTGGCAACATTACAGTTATAGGAGATGGAAGCTACCAATCAAATCTGATTGCAAAATACAACATCTTATACAACAATCCTAAAAGTAGCGTGAAAGGCGGTATGTTGATTGCGGGAAAAAGAATATGCGCTGGAAAAATAGGTTCAAAAATAGGAATGTCTACATATTGCAGAATTTTGGATAAATACGGGAAAGTAGATGGCCATTATTATAATGGAACAATTATCAACATTCATGGTAATATCCGAATGTTTGAATAGAAGTATTTAATGCAGGCAAGTATATTTACTCACAAACTTTTGTTGTGCTGGTATGGCAAGAACTCTAGTCGGTGAAGTATTCAAAAAAACACAACGGTATATTAAAGTCGTTTTATTTGTTTTTGCTATAAAAATCAAATTTGCAAGTTGTTTGATTCTTATATGCGCTTTTTATCATAAAACTATACAATATAAAGTCCTTGATTTTGATATGCTCCCCTTATGGTAGACAGATAAAAAACAAAACTGTTTATCATAGGGGGAGTTTTGTTTTGGTATATATTTACACTTAAAAGCTGCCCCTGATTAACGAATAAAATTGACCACCTGCGATGACTAAAGGATCCTGTTTCCATACCAGATATGGAGGGAGGATGAATCGAGGTGAAGGATGTGCAAGACTGGATAGCAGTAAAACGGCTATTCAAAAATGTATATACAGAACAGCTTTATTATGAATTGCCATATGTTTTCCATGAACGTTATGCTATCATCAAATTATACCTAAAATTATACCTTTGTAATATTTTTCAATACCCTGATTGAAGCTGCATATGACAATTTTCCTGGAGGTGCACCTATGAAAATCATCGATCTTACCCACACAATAAAAGAGGATATGCCCGTGTATCCGGGCACTGAGCCACCTTCGCTAAAAAGGGCAAATACAATAGAATCCGACGGTTTCGCGGAGCTTTTGCTTACTATGTATTCCCATACGGGCACTCATATAGACGCTCCATGCCACATGATCTCTGCTGCAAAGTCTCTGAGCGACTTCGCCGCCGATAAGTTCGTAGGAAAAGCCTGCGTTCTAGACTTTACAGGAATCGGCTCAAGTGAAATTGTCCTTTCCGATATTGTCGCCCATGAAGATAATATATCTAAGTCTGACTTTGTGCTTATAAGGACCGGCTGGGACAAATATTGGGGCCGCGACTCATATTTCGAAGGCTTTCCTGTGCTCAGCCCTGATGCGGCTAGGTGGCTGGCATCATTTGACATAAAGGGAGTAGGTATCGACGCCATTTCAGTAGACGGCGTCGGCAGCGAAACTTTCGATGTTCATTTTTCATTCATGCAAAAGGAAATCATAATAATAGAGAACCTTGCAAACCTCGATTACATTGAAGACGAATTTTTCATACTGAGCATTCTTCCTCTAAAGCTCCATGGCGCAGACGGTTCTCCAGTAAGAGCCGTGGCAATTGTAGGGGCTTAATATGAATACACCTAACCAGCTAACATAAGCCTTGCGCTGAAGCATAAAAGAAATACACCGACTGAGTAGTCAAGCATTTTCAAAATCCTCCCGTTGAGCATTCTACTGATTCTGTTTCCCAGTAGACTCATTGCTCCGAGGAATACAACTGTAGAAAGAACGCATCCCAGAGAAAAAATGGCAGTGCTGCCAATTCCCGAAAGCCTTCCCGAGCTTATTAGAGATCCAAATGTAGCTGACCAAAAGAGTATAGTAAGGGGGTTGAGTATAGTTAGCTTCATACCGTACATGAAGCTGCCTCCTTTCCCTGCATCCCCTCGGCTCTCCATGTTTCTATCAGCTTTCGCGCCTTTGATATATTTAAGGCCAAAATACGCCAGAACTGCCGAGCCCAGCCCTCGGACAAGCATATGGACTGCCTGGATTTCAAGCAGCGCTGCTACTGACGTGAACGACACGACAATATATGCGGCGTCGACTAGCGCCACAGCAATTGTCATTTTGAAAGCCTCCCTGAAACCTTCGCTGATCGACTTGTAAAATACGGCAAAGAATACAGGACCAACAGACAGCTGAAGCATCATACCGAGCGCAAAGCCCTTTAGAAAAACCATAATTCTCACCTTCTTCTGAATATGATAGTTCCCAAATATTAATAGCTTTCAAGAATTCTATGCATTTATCTCTTCCTTTACGCTCGACAGCACAATTATTGTGTTGGTCCTTTGCACTCCTCTTATCTTCTTTAGCCTGTTTGATATGAAATCCTCCAGATCTTTTGTATCCTTAGATACAACCTTGAGCAGATAATCATATTCACCCGCAAGATGGTGACATTCAAGCACTATGTTGAATTCAGCTATGGATTTTCTGAACTCATCAATATGCTCCGTCCTTTCTATGTTGACGAACAAAAACGCAAGCAGTCCATAGTTCATAAGCTCTCTGTTCAGGCTGAGAGTAAATTTTTCTATTATGCCCGATTCTTCAAGCTTTCTTATCCTTTCGGATACGGCCGGTATCGACAGATTGACAACCTTGCTGATGCATGAAACTTGCATTCGCGCATTGTTTTTCAGGCATTCCAGAATCTTTTTGTCTATGGCATCCATTCATAACCCTCTTTCCTGCTTAGTATTTAATTAATATTATATACTTTGCCGTAATATTGTAAACGTATCTGCATTATATCCAAAAAAAATTAAGTATAAATTCCATTGCATTAAATATTTAAATTTCACGTTTTGATTAACACTCTGCCGCTTAAATTTCTAAAGAAAAAAACAGGCTGCCGAATTTTTTTCGAACCGCCTGTTCTTATGCAAATATATTATTCTCTTTCATTTTTTACTTTGGGCACCGGGTGCCCAATTTTTTTATGCCTTACACCTTGAATATTCCTATCTCCTTCGAAAGCTCATCCACTATTCCATTGAGTTTCTTGGATGTTTCAAGTATTTCAAGTGTCATTGCCGACTGTTCCTGGGCCGATGCGCTAATCTGCTCTGTGGCTGCTGCCGACTCCTCTGCGATCTCCTGCATGCTGTTTACAGACATTATCACGGATTCCTTGGCGCTTGATACCACCTCAACATTCTCTCCTAGCAGCTCAACCTGTGTTATTACCTCTTGAGCCGAATCATTAATGGATTCGAAGGATACAACAGTCTTGCCGATATATTCATCAACTGCCTCGAATGTCTTTTCAGTAGAATCAACTGCCTGCGAAGTCGTTTCTATTGTAGAAAGCATGTTGCCTATTATACCTTCGATCTCCTCAACCTGCAATGCCGACTGCACAGCCAGATTTCTGACCTCTTCTGCCACTACTGCAAAACTCCTGCCTGCCACGCCCGCCCTTTCGGCCTCTATTGATGCGTTGAGCGCCAGCAAATTAGTCTGCTTGGCTATACCCTTTATTGCGTCTATTATCTTGCCCGCCGATTGAGAGCTTTCAGTAAGCATTTCCATATTCCTTGAAACCTCGCTCGAATAGCGCTTGTTTTCTGCAAATCTTTGCTCGAGCTCCGTAACCGACATCCTGCCTTCCTCGTTCTTGCTCCTCATCTGGCTGGCATTATCTATTGTTATCTCGAGATTTTCCTGTATGCTGTCTATCTTTGAGGAAAGCTCGTTGCTCATGCTTGCGCTCTTGCTTGCCTCCTCAGCCTGTGTAACTGTACCTGATGCAATTTCCTCTATCGTTCTTGAAATTTCGTTACTGGCTATGTTGACCTCCGTGCACGACATTGTGACCTTGTCTGATATCTCCTCGAGATTTGACATTGTCGAGTTTATAGTAAGTACAAGTTTCTTCATATTGTCGACTATTCCGTTCATACCGTCTGCAAGCACGCCAATTTGTCCCTTGTCGCTCACTACCACATTTTCAACTGTAAGGTCATACTGCGCTATTCTCTCGGCCGTCTCTGAGATCTGGGTTATCGGCCTTATTGCCCTTCTGAATATAACAAATACTATAAGTGATGCCAATGCTGCCATTATTGCGGATAGCATAAGCATTCTGTAACCCATTTGCTTTATGGCTGCGTATTCGCTTTCGACATTGCTGTCTACTCCCACTATACCGATTACTTTTCCTGCTTTGTCCTTTATCGGATAGTAAGCGGTAACTAGTGCCCCATATTCTTCAGTAACGTCTATTCTGTTTTCAGTATACCCGTTGCTAGATGCAAATGCATTAGAATAAATCTCGTCATATTCGTCTTCCAGGGCTCCCACATCCTCAGCATCTTCGGAGGCGTCGACTATGTACATATATTCGCCCGAGCTTCCTTGTCTGATCGTATATACAAATTTCAGATCCTGATCGACTCTTATCTGCTCGAGCATATCCCTTATTTTAATATACTCTTGGCTGCTCATATCCTCAGCCGTCTTTATCTTTTGAAATTCAGCCGGATCTATATTCTCGGCCGCTCTTTTAGCTATTCCCACAGTCCTTTTCCCAAGCGTGCTTGCAAGCATACTGTCGGACTGCATATACCCTATGTATGAAATTACAGAAGATGTCAGCAGTATTATAAGTACCATTATTGCTATGGCCTTGTTCTCCAGCCTGTCCTTAAAGCTGATTTTTTTCAAGAAATTCACCACCCTTATTTTATTTTTTGTAAATTGCTATTGTATTATTTTCTAAGCATTTTTAATATTATAGCATCATGTGAATTTATCGACAATTACAATTTTGCAAAATGCACTCGCTTATTTATACCTATAATGTGTCTGTTTAAACACCTGTCTGAATTTGGCCTATCAGCCTTTCAATTGGCTGTTCCTAGCGCTCTTTTCCTCACAAGCAAACTCAGACATATTATAGGAAGCCTGCATATATAATCTCGCTGCATTTGCTATTTATTCATACTATTACACTGGCATGTCCTTCGAGTATTTGAATAAGTATATAAAAAAAATGGGCACCGGGTGCCCATTTTTACGCCTGCTTTATTATTCGCTCTGAAAGCCTTGTGTTCCTGTCCACGATCTTGTTGTTTTTCACAGCCATTGCTATGGCTTTCTTGCTGCCTACAAGCACGAGGATCTGCTTTGCCCTGGTTATGCACGTATATATGAGGTTGCGCTGTAGCATGACAAAATGCTGCATTGTGATGGGCGCAACCACCACATTGTATTCGCTACCCTGGCTTTTGTGCACTGTGGTGGCATAGGCCAACACGACCTCGTTCATGTCAGAGGTGTCGTATTCAACCAGCCTGTCATCAAAGCCGATTGTCAGGCTTCCAGCCTCCCTGTCTATCTGCCTTATCCTGCCTATGTCGCCGTTGAATACATTCTTATCGTAGTTGTTCTTAATCTGCATGACCTTGTCTCCAACCCTGTATTCAACTCCGGCGTACCTGATGGAAACGCCCGAGGGGTTGAGCACCTCCTGCAGCGTCTGGTTGAAGCTAGCCGTTCCTGTGCTGCCCCTTTGCATGGGACATATGACCTGTATGTCATCCACAGCGTCGACCCCGTAGTACTTGGGCAGCCTGCTCGAGCAAAGCTCCCTTATAGTCAGCGCAACCTTTTCGGGATCCTCCTCCTCCATGAAGAAAAAGTCGGATTTTTTACTGTTTGAAAGATCTGGGAAGTTGCCTTTGTTTATCTTGTGGGCATTAGTTATTATCCTGCTGCCCATAGCCTGCCTGAAAATCCTCTCCAGCTTGACCACAGGAACCGCTCCGGAGGCTATTATGTCCTGGAGCACCTTGCCCGGACCCACAGAAGGCAACTGGTCCACGTCGCCCACCAAGATGACTACAGCCTCGTCCCTTACGGCCTTGAGTAACGTGTTCATCATGACTATGTCCACCATGGAAGCCTCGTCGATTACGAGCACGTCGCAGGTTAGCGGGTTGTCTTGATTTTTCTGGTAGCCCGCCGGAGGCTTGAACTCCAGAAGCCGATGTATCGTGAGCGCTTTTTTTCCAGTGGTTTCGCTGAGCCTCTTTGCCGCTCTTCCGGTGGGCGCTGCAAGCGACACCTTCGCTCCTAACCTTTCGAACATTTTTATTATGGCATTCGTAGTAGTCGTCTTTCCTGTTCCGGGGCCGCCCGTTAGCACCATGAATTTCGAGCTTACAGCCGTTCTTATCGCGTCAAGCTGAACCTTGTCGTATCTCATGCCCGACTCAGCCTGTATTGTCTCTAGCATTAGCCCTATGTCAAAGCCCTCATAGCCGCTCTTTTGCGACGCAAGCTTTACAATCCTCGACGCCGCTCCGATTTCGCTGTAATAGAGTCCCGGAATATACACCGCGGACTCCTCCTCTATAAGCAACGCCTCGGCGCTCATCTTGTCTATTGCGCGCTCAACCAGCTCGCTTTCAACTCCGAGCATCTCGCATGCACTTTTTACAAGCTCCTCTCGCAATGAAAAGCAGTGGCCGTCCGACGAAAGCTCCCCCAGCACGTAGACAGCGCCGGCGCAGCACCTTTCTATGGAATTCTCGTCGTATCCCATGTTCCGGGCTATTCCATCGGCCGTCTTGAAGCCTATGCCCCATATATCCTGTGCAAGCCTGTAGGGATTTTCCTTTACAAGCTCTATACTCTCGTTGCCGTAAGCTTTGTATATCTTTACGGCATACGAAGCCGACACGCCATTGCCTTGCAGGAAGAGCATTATGTTCTTGATATCCTTTTGCTCCTCCCAGGCCCGCTTAATCATCTGCACACGTTTTTCGCCTATTCCTTCTATCTGCATGAGCCGCTCCGTCTGTCTCTCTATTACATCTATGGTTTCCGTACCGAACATATCTACTATGCGCTTCGCATTCACAGGTCCTATGCCCTTGATGAGCCCGCTCCCCAGATACTTTTCAATACCCTTGACAGTCGCAGGGACAGTCTCTTCGTACTCGCTGGCGCAAAACTGCCTGCCGTACTGCCCGTTGTTTTTCCATACGCCTTTTACCTTTACGGCACTCCCTATGTTTACAGTCGCCATGTTGCCCACGACCGTAACCAGGTCATTAAAGCCCTTTGACTTTAGCTTTATGACGCTGAATCCGTTCTCCTCGTTCGAGTATGTAATTCTCTCTACTATGCCGCTTAAAAAATCCATATGGCTTCACCGCTCCACAATGCTGAAACTCGCGTTTGCAGCTCTCTTTTCATATATATTATACTATATTCATTCGCAAGAAAAGGGGCAGGACTTATTTTGTCCCGCCCCCTCATGCCTACTTGACCTTCACGCAGTTTCTTCCGCTCTGCTTTGCCTCGTAGAGCGCCTCGTCCGCCCTCTTGGCGACGCTGCTTTCGCTGTCCTCCGGTGTGAGCACCGATATCCCGAAGCTGCAGGTTATATGGCCGACCTTTTCAAAATCATTCTTCTCTATGGCCGACCTTATCCTCTCGGCAAGTCTTTTTGCATTGCGAAGTGGGGTATTCTTTGCCATTATTATGAACTCCTCGCCGCCCCACCTTGCAAACACGTCTGTAGCCCGCACCTGCTCCTTTACTACTCTTACAACCTCCTTGAGCACCAGGTCGCCCACATCGTGGCCGTATGTGTCGTTTACCCTCTTGAAATGGTCTATGTCGAACATTATCATTGAAAATTCAGCGCTGTGCTGCTTAAAGAGGGCTATTTCCTTTTCAAGCTCCCTGTTGAAATGGAGCCTGTTGTATATGCCTGTAAGCGCATCAGTGACTGAAAGTCTCTCAAGCATGTTCTTGGCATGCTTCTCCTCTGTCACATCGTTTAGTATGGCGAAGGCATAGCGTTTTTCTCCCAGACTGGTAATCGACATATTGACATTCATTTCCCTTATATCACTGCTGAATATCTTGTGCCCTTCGTCGTATCTCATGCTTCCGTTGAGCTTTATATACTCGAAATTCCTCTCTATTTCGCCGCGCTCAAGAGTACTTATGTCACTTATGTTCATTCCCACAAGCGGGTAGCCGTAGAATTCAAGCGCCGTCTTATTTGCATCGACTATCGTTTTGCTGTCAATGTCCATAAGGAACATTATGGAGCTGTGTGAGTGAAATATGTTCTTGAACATCTCCTCGACATTCTTCCTTGAAGTCGCATCCCTGTTTATGAGAAGAATCCTCGTAGTTTCCTTTGCTGCCCCGCTTATTACCTCGTAGTTGACCTCTATGTCCAGCTTTTCTCCTGTTTTTTTATTCCCTTGTATTCCATTATGGCTTTCTTGCTGCCTCTAATGGCCGACTCTATATTTCTTGAAATCATGCCTCTGTCCGTCGGATCCACAAGTATTTCCATATCCTTTCCTATGAGCTCGCCGATTTCGTAGCCGAATATCTTCGAAGTCGCAGGTGAGGCCATTTGTATTCTACCCCTTCTGTTTGTAACTACGATCGCATCAGGAGAGCATTCCACAAGGCCTCTGTGCAGAGCCTCCGATTCGCTTATCCTTTCCCTTGTCTTCACAACCTCGTCTATGTCTCTAAGCAGGAGCACAAAATATCCTCTCAACGGACTGAAGAGGTGCACGGAAACCCACTTGTCCGCATCGCCTACGTAAATCTCATCATCTATCTCCATATCATGCAGCGCCACGTCGGCATATTTTTTCTGCCAGTTCCTTCCTCCTATCGAGAATGCCTTGAACACCTCGGAAAGACTCTCCTTTTCTGCAAAGCTGCAGCCTGTTATACCCTTGAACGAGTTGTTGGCCTCTAGTATCAGGGCATCCTGGGGCTTGCCATATTCGTCGAACAAGATCTGGCAGTACGCAAAGCCGTCAGACATGTTGCTGAAAAGCGATCTGTACTTGTAGCCTGACACCTCTTCCGCCTGCATTATCTTCTTGACTGACCCGTGGAATATGTCAAACGAAGCATAGGCAAACACGCCTACAGCCAGGAACTGAATTCCCCTTATTGCCATCCCCGGCAAATCTGCCGACTGGCCCTGGGCCGCAAGCCTCCCCAAGTATTCATACTCTATGCCAAAAAGGCCCGCTGCCGCGGCCAGAGCAATCTGCCCTTTGCCAGTCCCGAATATCGAAACCATTATAAGGTATACTGTCATTATGAACATCGGCTCGTATAACTGCGACCTGGCCGCAAGCCTTATGCCTAATATGTCTATTATGAACATGTCTAATACCGTGCATGCCATTATTGCTATGAGCATGCCTGCAGCCTCTTTAGCCCTAGACTGAAATATGTATTTTATTGACAGCCCGCTTGCTACTATTACAGCCACAGCACTTGCATTGACTACCACAATCTTCTTTAGCCCGTATATATTTGAATTCTCGGCCATCCTTATGTAGGCAAAAAGCAGGCATATCGAAATAGTTATTATATTAACAAATAGGAGATATTTCATTTTTCTCGCAACAACCTGCGAATCTTCACCGTAGAGCTCAATTAGCTTCGCAGCAAGCCATTTTGAAGGATTTACAACTTTCACCATGCGAACCTCCTTCGTTTCGTCAAGTTTGCTTCTATTCCAGAAATAAAAAGACCTGTCCCTTATAAGTCTTGCCAGCAGGACTTCTGACATAGCTGCTTCTAACTTTATACCCATTTTTCTGACAGTATGCACTAAAACCGCCAAAATGCTCGGCTTATGCAAAAAAGAATCATGATTAATTTTTGCAATATTGTGAATTTTTCAAAAATATATTGACATTTCGCCTGCGCGGCATTAAAATTTTAAATATTAAAGTTTATATTAATCTAGTAAATTTAAATATTTCAATGCGTAGATGGAGACAGGCTTTTCAAGGCGGCGCTTGTAGAGAGTCAGTGGGTGGTGAAAACTGACAGTGCGTTTGAATTGCAAATCACTCCAGAGCAGCATTCTGAATAAAAGTAAGAATTGCCGGCTGGCCCCGATACAAAGCCCAGGGTTTGATTGAACCTATAAACGAGACGGCTTTTTTTGCCAATTAAGGTGGTACCGCGAGTATACAGCTCGCCCTTGAATTTTTGAGGGCGGGCTTTTTTGTTTTCAGCATATCAAGCTGCTGCCGGACATGCCGCTTTGACAAGCGGCATGTCCAATACTACATATGCATAGGCAGCAGTTGCAAATAAAAAAAGAGATTTCAGGGGGTATTTTTACAATGACAGTAAAGACTTTTTTCAAGAACCTAAACAACGGCGTTGACGTCAGCCTCGAGCAGATGAGAAAGGCTCAGGAACGCATAGCACCAGTGCTTGAAGACACAAGACTCATAGAGAGCCCAATATTCAGCAAGGAATCGGGAAATCGCGTGTTCATAAAGCCCGAAAACCTTCAGAAGACGGGAGCATTCAAGATAAGGGGAGCCTACAACAAAATAGCCCAGCTTTCCGACAAGGAAAAGAACATGGGCCTTGTGGCATCGTCAGCAGGCAACCATGCCCAGGGCGTGGCCCTGGCTTCAAGCCTTCTCGGAGTCAAATCCACAATAGTAATGCCTACAACTACTCCGCTTATAAAGGTGGAGTCCACCAGAGACTACGGCGCCAATATAGCGCTCTACGGCAACTGCTATGATGATTCCTACAACGAGGCTAGAAGACTTGAAGCGGAGCACGGCTACAAGTTCATACATCCCTTCGACGACTGGGACATAATGATAGGCCAGGGCACAATAGGCCTTGAAATAATGGACGAGCTCAAGGACGCAGACATAATACTAGTTCCAGTGGGCGGCGGCGGACTCATCAGCGGCGTGGCCCTTGGCGCAAAGCTCCTGAATCCTTCAGTCAAGGTTATAGGAGTAGAGCCTGAAGGCGCTGCCTCAATGAAGGCGTCTCTGGAAAAAGGCAGCGTTGCAACGCTTGAAAGTGTAAGCACGATAGCCGACGGCGTGGCAGTAAAGACCCCAGGAGAGCTGACATACTCTGTGTGCAAACATCTCGTGGACGACATAATAACAGTTTCAGACTTCGACCTTATGGAAAGCTTCCTGCTGCTGCTTGAAAAGCACAAAATAGTGGCCGAAAACTCGGGAATACTTCCTCTTGCCGCGCTCAAGAAGCTGGGTGTAAGGGACAAGAAGGTCGTATGCGTACTCTCAGGAGGAAACATAGATGTAGTAACAGTATCCTCCATGATAAACAGAGGGCTTGTTAGCAGATCCAGGATATTCTGCTTCTCAGTAGAGCTATTCGACAGGCCGGGAGAGCTGCTCAAGATATCCGAAATACTTGCAAGCGAAAGAGCAAATGTAATACAGCTTGAGCACAATCAGTTCAAGTCATTCGACAGACTTATGCAAGTGAATCTGGAGGTTACAGTCGAGACCAACGGCAAAATGCACGTGGACATGATAACGGCCGCCCTTGAAAAGCATGGCTACAAGATAACAAAGATATACTAAAAATATATTTATACTCCGATTAGCATCCAGCTCGCCCTAATTTTTTAGGGGCGGGCTTTTTTAATTTCCGGATATCACACTGATAAAGCTCTTCTAAACCTTTTGTTTTTTTCTAAAATATCGTATTTGTTTGTGAATTGAATACAACTCACTTGTATGTTATTATATTCTTAGACAATACAACGAATTTTTATTACATATGGCAGCAGCATACAGACTACAAAAGAAATCCGGGAGGAATATTATAAATGCCAGTTAATACATTTTTCAAAAACCCAAACAATGGAATTGATATCAGCCTTGAGCAGATGAGAAGGGCCCAGGAGCGTCTTTCTGCGGTTATTACCGACACAAGACTCATAGAGAGTCCAATATTCAGCAGCGAATGCGGAAACCGAGTGTTCATAAAGCCCGAGAACCTCCAGAAGACGGGAGCCTTCAAATTAAGAGGTGCATACAATGCCATCTCCCAGCTTTCCGACAAAGAGAAGAAAATGGGACTTGTAGCATCGTCCGCAGGCAACCATGCCCAGGGAGTGGCTCTGGCTTCGAGCATGCTCGGTGTAAAATCTACAATAGTAATGCCTACTTCCACTCCTCTTATAAAAGTGGAATCTACAAGGAGCTTCGGCGCGAACATAGTGCTCTACGGAGACTGCTATGACGATTCCTACAAGGAAGCCAGAAGGCTTGAAGCCGAGCAGGGCTACAAATTCATACATCCCTTCGACGACTGGGACATAATAATAGGGCAGGGTACTATAGGCCTTGAGATAATGGACGAGCTCAAGGACGCCGACATAATACTAGTTCCAGTGGGCGGCGGCGGACTCGTAAGCGGAGTGGCCCTTGGCGCAAAGCTCATAAACCCTTCGGTAAAGGTTATAGGAGTAGAGCCTGAAGGCGCTGCCTCAATGAAGGCATCTCTGGAAAAAGGAAGCATTGCAACGCTTGAAAGTGTAAGCACGATAGCAGACGGCGTGGCCGTAAAGACCCCGGGCGAACTTACATACTCTGTGTGCAAGCACCTCGTAGACGATATAATAACAGTTTCAGACTTCGACCTGATGGAAAGCTTCCTCCTGCTGCTTGAAAAGCACAAGCTTGTAGCTGAAAACTCGGGTATTCTTCCTCTTGCAGCACTCAAAAAGCTTAGAGTTAAAGACAAGAAAGTAGTATGTGTAATCTCGGGCGGCAACATAGATGTCATGGCCGCATCCTCAATGATCAACCGGGGTCTTGTTAGCAGATCCAGGATATTCTGCTTCTCTCTTGATCTCTTCGACAAGCCGGGCGAACTGCTCAAGATATCCGAAATACTTGCAAACGAAAGAGCCAACATAATACAGCTTGAGCACAACAAGTTCAAGTCATACGACAAGCTGATGCAGGTGACACTCGAAGCTACAGTCGAAACCAACGGAAGGGCTCATGTAGAAATGATAAAGGCCGCATTTGAAAAACACGGCTACAGGATAACTGAAAATATAGTTCCACACAAAAGCTGCTAAGCTAAACATCTCTATTCGTAGTCCCTTGAGGCCCTTAAGGCCCTCAGGGGACTTTTTTTGTAAAATTTAAAATTCAAGTGCCAATTTCTCTCGCCAAATGAATATATAGTATAGAGGGCTTTTTGAGCCTTCTTTTTATCCACTACGCAAGGAGTTTAATCAAAAAAAATTTGATCGCGACCCGAAAATGCCGGTCACGACCCAAAAATGCCGATTACGACCCAAAAATTCCGGTCGCGACCCGAAAATGCCGATTACGACCCAAAAGTTCCGATGACGAACCAAAAATTCCGGTCACGACCC